>NZ_ABCK01000021.1 GCF_000170755.1 Lentisphaera araneosa HTCC2155 | reverse complement strand
TTTAGGGCCTGTAATACGCGTTTGTGTACATTGTAGTAGTAATAATTTTCTGGAGCAGAATAATCTTCTCCCTCACCATAGCCATTTAGATTTGGGTAGTTATCTGTACAGCAATCTTGGCCATGAACTTGTATATCTAAACTTACATAGCCATGTCGTGCGTGTTCGAGAGGGCGAGGACGAGCAGCGAAGCCAGCTCCTGGAAGAATGAGCATAGCGGGGAAGGGGCCTTCGCCTTGGGGCTTTGCGAGCCAACCATAAACGCGACCATTGTCGGGGCCTGCGAAACTTACTTTTTGGGAATCTACTGTGGGATGAGTAATGCCATCAGGATCGTAGGATTCAGGAAGAGCAGAATAAGCGAGGTTATATTTGTTGATGGCTTGTTCATCAAAGGTCTCGAGCTCGGATTCATAGCGTGCATCTAGATCAACTTGATCGATTTCTTCTTTGGCTTTTTGCCAAAACTCTTTAAAATCAGCTGGTCTGGAGTCGTAGAGAAACATCTCATCAGCTTTGTAAGCAAAGGTCGTTGAGCTTTTTTCAAACTCACCGTTACCTAAGTCAACATTTACTTTGAGATCATAAAAACCAGGATACAAATCTTTGGTGTTGATGTCTACAGCATAACGATTGCTGAGCTTAGCTTCAGCTTTGCCTTCTTGAAAAGCTGTACTAAAACCATTCCTGTGCAAAGACCAGATGGAGCTCACTGATTTGAGGTCGACTTGCCACATGAGGCTGAAGTCACTTTCGAAGTGAAAGTCTTCACTCTGTAGGCTGAAAAATGAGATGACTGGATTCACGGGTGGCGAACATTTTGTTCCGTGAGGTGTTGCTAGATTTAAATTCAACTTGATCTCCTTGGGATTCTAGGATCTGAAACATTAACTTATAACCTATAGTAACCTTATATTCTCCTTGTATCAAATAGATTTCATAGAAAATAACATAATAATTACAAGTTGTAAGAGATGTTGAAATTTGTTAATAACTTATTATTAACCTAATATAACTACATAGTGATAGAGGCCAGATGTCAGGACTTGACAGACAAGCTGCGCAGGATTCATTAAGTAGAATTATTTTGGTTAATTCATTATATAATCGGGAGTGTTCCGGTGTGCTGCTTAGTTTTCTTGTGTTTAGTTCACTAATTTCAATTGTAAAAGCTTAATCGAATTTAGGGCCGATGAGCTCGAAGAGGTGATTGCAGATGCCGAGGACCGTGTCGATACCGTTCGAAATTCAATTTTCTCTCAAGTCCCAATTTTTTATACTTAATTACCAAGCGTTTTCTACTCTAGACCAGCCGTCACTCATTACTTCTTTAGATATAGTACCATTCCTGACCAGTCACGTAGCTTAGAAAGTTTGAGTTGTGCGTTGATTACTTTGACTTCATTTGTCTGATCGCTGAACTGATCATGGACTGTAAATTCTTGAGGTATGGGTAATTCAATTGAATGTATAGAAAATTATCTAATATGCCTAATAGGTGAGTAGTAGAATAATTAAAATGAACTAAGCCTCTATAAAAAACTTACTCAGGTGTAAAGGTGCGATCGGGGGTCTCTCGCAAGTCTTTTGGTGAGTGATTATAGAGTTTTTTGAATTGTTGACTGAAGTAACTGGGGTTTTCGAAACCGCAGGACCAGGCGACCTCAGAGATGCTAAGTTGGGTGGATTGGAGTTGTTCTCTGGCGGCTTCTAAGCGGATTCGTCGAATATATTTACTGAGGTGTTCTTTACTTTCCTTATTAAATAAATGGGAGAGATAATCCGGATTACATTCTACGAGAGAAGCTAGCTTAGGGATGTTTAGCGAGGCATTGGAATACATAGTTCTAACGAGCTTTTTGACTTGCTCAACTTTAGCGTTGCCCAGATCTTTTTGGGGTTTTGAGTGGGTAATGATATCGAGAATACTGCTTAGTATAAAATTTTGCTGACTCATTTTGAGTGAGCTTGAGTAGGTGCTTTGATTGCGCTCTTGCTCTATGTAGTTATATACCATGGAATTGAGGAGACTGTGTTTTTTATAATTATATAAACGTATATTATTTGGACAGAAGCGATCATCGCTAAAATGCAGTTGCATGATGTTGGGGTAAAGCATAATGACAAAATGTTTGAAATGATCCTCGCCAAATTTGCTCTCTTTGTGAGAGAGCTGTGCAGGCACAATCATAATGTCGCCACTCTGCATGAGAATTTTACTATCCGGAAAACTAAATTCATTTGAACCAGATAATTGAATAAAAACCTCGTGATGACAATGGAACTCAGTTCCAGGAATCCTTTGCAGAAGTTTAGTTTCCAGCGGGACCTTAATTTTTAGTTCACCCTGGTTAACTTTTTGAATGGACATGCTAAGTAGTTGCACAATGTCCTCGTAATCACTATCTATCATAAATCTAAGAATATTTATATTTTACTAAGAATTATCATAGGATAACACTCTTGAAAGTTTTGTCTAATCGCATTAAAATACGTAAAGGTTAAAATAAGTTATAAGAGGATTTTAGTTTATGTATTTTAATAAATACCCTTATCGTTCAAATTTTGAATACCCACAAAATATCAATTTAAAAAAGACTGATTCAGGCGAAATATCAGCAGATTTTAAGGTCGTAGACTTTCAGCCAGATAATGATGAACCCATGCAAGAGATGTCGGTTCAAATGCACTGTACTCAACATGAGGGAGATGTTTACCACCTTCAGTTTAGTAGTAAAAAATGGCCTAAGAATTATTCACAGTCAGATTTAAACTTACCTAAGCAAATAAATACTCAGGAAGGGTCAACAGAGCTTGAATTAAATGATGATTTTTCTTTTTCACTCAAGGATGAGCAAGGACAGCTTCTTTTAAAAAGTGTTGAGAATCATGCTTTTGGCGTGAGCGGTAAATCATCAATCTTTCAATTTGAGCGCAATCCAGGTGATCAGTTTTATGGCATGGGTGAAAAAATGCTCGGTCTTGAGTTATCTAATGTTTCAACCAAGTTTTGGAATGTGGATGTATGGGCTGATAATGATCCAATGGTTTTTACTAATGGCCGTCCTGATCCCATGTACGTTTCCGTTCCGTATATTATTATTAAACGTGAAAATTCTTATATAGGTATATTAATCGACAACCCCTTCGCGACTTATATAATGACCAATGGTAAGGTCAATGTTGCAGGGCAGATGGATGCTACAGCTAAGTCCCATGAAGCGATTATGATGGGAGCTGAACACGGCCAACCCAACTTGATCATCATCAATGGGCCGAGCTTGGCTGAACTCACGCAAAAATTACAAAAAATTGTCGGAGTTACTCCTATGCCTCCTGCTTGGGCACTGGGTTACCAACAATGCCGCTGGGGTTACGAGTCTTTTGCTGACCTTCAGTACCTCAACGCCAGTATGGATCGGTTCGATATTCCTTGTGATGGTTTGTGGTTGGATATTGAATACATGCGTGGTTACCGAGTATTTACTTTCGAAGAAGAAAAGAATTTTCCTGACCTGAAGAATAATATAGCTGAAGTCCAAAAAAGTGGCCGACGCGTGGTTCCGATTATCGACCCAGGGGTGAAGAAAGAAGAGGGCTACGATATCTGTGAATCAGGTCTAAAAGAAGATATTTATTGTAAGAATCCCCAAGGCCAAGACTTTACGGGTTTGGTGTGGCCTGGCGAAACTTTATTTCCCGATTACTCAACCGAAAAAGGTCGCAAATGGTGGGCTGATCATGTTGAGAGCTTTGCCAAAGATTATGGTATAACTGGCGCATGGTTAGATATGAATGACCCGGCAACGGGTGATGCTTGTTGTGTGGATATGCTGTTTAATGGTGGTAAGGATAGTCACTACACCTACCACAATCAGTATGGCATGGGCATGTCGCGAGCTAGTCGTGATGGTTTTCAAGCTGCATACCCAGAGGATCGTCCTTTCCTCTTGTCACGCAGTGGCTTTACGGGGTCCAGCAAGTATGCAGCTATTTGGACAGGAGATAATGTCTCTAACTACCATTACCTCAAGGGAAGTATTGCCTGTAGTTTAAATCTGGCTTTATCAGGGATTCCATTCAATGGACCAGATGCCGGTGGCTTTGGTGGTGATACAACAGCTCAAATCATGAAGGATTGGTTTAAGGCAGGCTTCTTGTTTCCATTCTTTAGAAACCACAGCATAAAAGGTAGTGAACATCAGGAACCTTGGGTCTTTGATTCAGAAACTCGTGAAGTGTTGATTCACTACATTCGCATGCGCTATAAACTTCGCCCTTATTTATACAATCTCTTTGTCCAGCAAGAAGCCAGCGGTGAAGCTATTTTAAGACCGCTTTTTTATGATTTTGCGGATAGCGCAGAATTACCTCTCTCAACCATTGACGATCAATTCATGGTTGGACCCTACATTATGCAGGCTCCTTTTGTCGAAGAGGATCAAGAGATTAGAAAAGTTGTTCTTCCCGATGCTCAATGGTATTGCTTAGCTGAAGCACAGTGGTGTGAAGGTGCCGAAGAAGTGACTGTAATTAAAGATGACAAGACTTCGCCTATCTATATTCGCGAGGGCGCCATCCTTCCGATGTCAACAGTTGCTGATGGCGATCATACTTTCGTTTCCAATGACGTGGAGTTTCACCTCTTTAATAAAGTGGATTCTGAACTCAAAGCTGAATACACCTACACTTTTGACGATGGACAAACTTATGCTTATAAGAAGGGTGAAAGATCCCAAGTTAAAGTGAGTTCATACGCCGAAGGAAAAACACTTTTTATCGAGACGGAATTATTAGCAGATGGCTATGGCGACATCGCCGCTAGTTTTGTACTCTACGATCAATTTGAGAAGATTTACCTCAATGGTGAAGTGTTGAGTACGGCTAAGCATGACTTTACTTTTGCCGGCAAAAACTTAGAACTTTTAAAAACTTAAATTATCCTCTTAACTGGGGGGGGGTGGATTGCTAAAAATATATTTTAAGCTGATGAATAATTTTTAAATACAGCACTTATGTTCAGTTCTAATCATGAAAGCTCAATATGGGGCGATGAACATACAAGTCCGCGGTCATCGTAGACATTCAAAAATACAACTGTAGTCATATCTGGTATTTCAACCGATACCGTATTATTATTAATCTCAGCCTCCATAACATTAAACTTGCGATCCTGCCACATACCTGTTGCCCGAGTAAAAAGTATCTCTGCACGTATCAACGGCCGCGCGGACTCAAAACTAGCTTTGATGACCCAATTCTGGACTTTGTATGAAATCACTTGTGCCAAAGGAGTGCAATCTCTGAAAAGAGAATCGGTAAATGTTTGAATTTCTTCAGGCGCCCATCCAGCCTCGTGACCATGTTCCATTTCATGAATAAGGACAAGATCTGTAGTCCCCGGTACTGAGTTATACGATTTTTGAAAACTGTCTAAGGGATAGGCAAAGTCGTTGGTTCCAGTCACCCACAATGTCGGCATATTGCTATTCGGAAGATAATGCATTGGATCCCATTGCTTACGCCAAAGGAGCATTTCAGCTTCACTTGCTCCTTCATATTTTTGGTCTTTCCAAGTAGAGTTATCTGTAATAAATCCACAACCGTAAACCTGGATTGCCGCCGAATAACGGAAGTCGATCCCCATGATAAGCGAAGTAAGGTACCCGCCCCATGATATTCCAGAGACTCCGATACGCTTAGGATCTACTCCAGGCTGAGTAGCCAACAGAGTATGAGCTCTGAGTAAGGCTGTAACAGCGTGGTACTGCCATTGATCTTCTAAAGGATCACTCATTTGATGAAAAGAATTATGCCATCCTTCAGGACCAGAAAACTCATCTCTTAAATGAGGACTAGAATGATGCGCTGTAGGGTCAGGTCGTGATCCGCAAGTATCAATGGCTATCGCCGCATATCCCCGTTGATTCCAGAGACGAACCCATTGTTCAAAGGCTGTTCCACCACCGCCGTGAATTAGAACCATTGCAGGACAGTTTTGCCCCTCTTTTAAGTAGGGCATTCCCATATAGGAAAATACTCTAGTTTCTTTCCCTTTATAGGGCTCGTTAGTAAAATACAATGCCTCAACACCAGGTCGTGAATATTCACTTGCAGGAATTATCTCAGGTATTTGAGAGTATGCATCTAAGGGGAAATTAACGGGTAATGTCATAACTGGGGTCCATTTTTTAGTGTTGTAATAAAAAGACAATGAGGGGTATAGTCGGTTGAAAGTTATAAATAAACTGATTCTTTGTTATAATTAAACTCTTTGAGCTATAGAGCTTATTCATTATTTATGGGTATAAGTAAAAAACCTATAAGGCTTCATCGGGGAGTTGAAATCTGCTTGGAAGTTTTAATAAGGTCCTCGATAAGGACTTTGATATTACGAAAAATATTGGGGTGTTCTAATGTTTCTTTGCGGTGACCGGGGATAAAGGTGTGAATAATACCATCCCAGGGTGATTTATGAGTGAGGACTTGGGGGGCCGTTCCTTCATCGGTACTAATGGTCATGAGAACTTCCGTTGGGCAAACTTCTTGCAAGCCCATATATATTTCATCTTCATGTGAAATCTCTACTTCTTTGAGTTGAGTCATCAAGGGGTGCCTTGAGTCCGTCTTTAAAAGTTTGTAGGGGCGAACTGGATGAAAAGAAGCTTCTATGCCCTCTGGGTCGTTGGGACGGACCCAGCGGTATCCGACTATTTTTCTCCACCAAGACCACTCAGAAAAAGCAGCGCTTGAACCATGTAACAAAAGCATGGGCTTGCCACTTTGAAGGTATTTTTTAATCTCTGCCTCTGCGTTTTTATTTGGATGCGCTATATCACAGGTGCCACCAATGAGGTTGAGAATGAGCAAATCACAATCATCCGCAAAGGACTCCATTGCAGACCAGTCATCTTCGTAGAATTTTATCTTGTCATCATCAACGATTTGCTTGTATAGACTTAAACCTGGATGGGCTTGATAATGATTATCGGCAAAAAAGTAAATCATAACTAAGCTTTCTCCCCAATAGTTTTTGGGTCAACCTGGTAAAGAGTTTTTTCATTTTTTAGGTAACGTTTAAAGTCGGCAATCACAAAATCCGCCATTCGCACTACTTCATTGCCTAAACTACCAGCAATATGACCCGTTAGTTTAATATTATCATACTGATATAAGGGAGAATTTTCATTGGGTGGTTCTTCGCAGGTGACATCTAAAAGGGCATACAAATCTGTACGCTTTGATAGTGCTTCAACTAAGCCGTCTTCACAGACCTGTGCACCTCTGCCAGTGTTGATGAAAGTTGCCCCATTGCGCATACTGCTAAAATGTTTTGCAGTAATCATTTTTTGAGTTGCAGGAATGTTTGGTAAGTGGTTAGATACTACATAAGCACGTTTAAAAACTTCCTCTAGAGTACATATTTCGACGCCCAATTCTTGGGCTGATTGCTTGTCTAAACATGGGTCCACAACCAGAATGTTTACATCAAAGTTTTTTAATAAGTTTATTAAGACACGACCTATTTCACCAGCACCGATGATGCCCACACTTTCATTAAAAATACCGGGTGCTTTGTATAGGTAGGCATCCTTGTGACTCTTAGTTTTGTGAATCAGCTCGTTATCCTGAAAATAATTCTTTAAACAAAGTAAAATTTGGCCAAGGGCAAATTGAGCGACAGGTACAGCATTGGCCTTTGGGGCGCTAAAGATTTTTATCTGATGTTTAAATAATTGATCACAGAAGTCTTTGACTGATCCCGCAGCATAAAAAACGGCTTCTAAGTTTGGTAGTTGGGCAAGTTGTTCATCAGTAAACAAGGGGGGACCCCAAGTCGAAAAAACATATTTCACCTCACTTAATTCCCGACTATGTTTAGCAAGATCTTCGGTTTTTATGACTTCTGGATATAAATCACTGAGCTTACTAATAGTCTCCCGACGATCGGGAGTAAAAATCCTATTGATTTGCACAGGGGTGCCAATTAATAAACTTTCGTACATGTTTAGTTAAGAGCCTTTAACCAGGCTTCAGCCATGATTTTGTGACCAGCAATTGAGGGGTGAACACCATCGGGTGCCCAGTGATCTGCAGGAGCCTTTTTCATGGCTTCATCAAAAACTGATTGAAAGGGAACAAAAACAGTTTGGTAATCTTCGGCAATTTGTTTGACGATGGCACGGCGTTCGTCCAATACCTCGAACCATTCGTTAGTAATGTGACCACAGGGTAGGGCAAAGGGCTCACAGAGAATAAGTTTTATATCGGGATTTTCTTCTTTGGTCCAATCCAATAACATGCGGTAAAATTGATCGAAACGTTTTGCATCCACACCATTTTGGCTGCTAAATTCATGCCAAATATCGTTGATGCCAATGAGCAGGCTAAGTACATCGGGTTTTAAATTTAGGCAATCGCGTTTCCAGCGAGCATAGAGGTCGACAATACGATGACCAGAAACACCGCGATTAAAAATCTTATATTCTTTGTCTGATTCACTAGCTAGAAGTTCACCTGCTAAAAGATTGGCATAGCCCATGCCAAGTTGTTCGTTGTGAGCGGGGTTTTCTTTATTGCGATGACAATCAGTTATAGAGTCGCCTTGAAAGAGTATAGTTGAATCTTTTTTAAACATATTATTTCCTTGATTTATTAAACCATTCATCGATGCCTAAGAGTACCATATTGATACACCATGAGTGGCTAAAGCCCATGAAAGTTCCCTTTTGAACATGAGCTAAGCCGGGGTTCCAGCTGGCAAATATCGACCAGTCACAGATATAAAACTGTTCAGTTAGCATGCCTCTTTGGCCGTTCCACTGACCTGGCTCGCGACAAAGAAGCTGAAGTAAGAAGCAAAGATGATCCTTGGCACGCATGGCATAATGGGGGTCGTTTAATACTTCTGATAGTTTATACATATCGGAGATGCAGTTCACTTCATAACCGTGGAGATGGTTGTTGTGATTGCTGGCATAGTCGCCACCATTTGTTCTAAAATCAGCTTGAGTGAGCATGTTGTAGGGACTGAATTGAACGTTGTAAGCTTTGCGCCAAGTGAGCATATAGTCGGCAGCAATTTTCCAAGTTTTTAGCCATTTTTCACCGTCTAGATCATAGAGTCTACTATAAGCTAATACAGCATTGCCGGCATCTTCACTTGTTGGCGAGTTGCCCACGTCTTCCGGAGCACCGCACACCCACCAATCGTGAACCTTCTCTTGGTAAGCTGCACCAGCTCGACGAACACTATTTAAGAGAATTTGATTAAAATCTTGATCAGCACACCATTTTGTGACTTCTAACATGGCTGGAACCCATAGCAGGCCACCATCGCCATCAAAGCTGTAAGCCTCACCAGTTTCAGCCGAATAAATCTGTGGATGACGTCCATCTTCTCTTTGAACTTTTAGAACTGCTTTAAGAACTTTAATACAAGTTTTTTTCCAGGATTTTATTTGCGGAATTTGTCCATCTAAGAGATTAATAATACGGGCTAAATGCCAAAGTGCGTCGGCTTCGGTTCTAGCGTGGAGTTGCCCCTCTGGCAACCAGCATGAGGTGTAGCCATCTTGCTCAGGACCATTTTCATATTCACCATTTTGATTGCGTCCTTTTCCTGGGTGATATGAGGTATAGAAGAGACCACATGGTGCAAAGGCCTTTGTGGCTAGGCGATCCGTGTAGTTAATGAGGTCCTGTGACCAAGGATCACACAAAGAGATTTTTTGACGTTTGATACGACTGAGTAAACCATAAGCAATAGGGAAGCCACCAACAAAACCCAATGAGTCAAAGTGCCAGCACAGAGTTGTTCCCTTGTTATAGTTAGCATTGAACTCAACCGAGCGATCCATTGCTGCCGTGTAGATGAAATAAGCTGGTCGCCCATCTTCAGCTTCTTCTTGCCAATGCCAATCCTTTAAACCATCGTTTGCGATCTCTGCGTATTCTTCTGGTTCAATAACAAAATCTGCTGGTAGGTTATGAGGTCTAATTTCTTCTTCGACTTGGCGTTGAATTTGTGCAAAGTCATAACGTTGCCCTTCTAATTCATGCCATTGTAAATCAATACTAAAGCTACCGCCGGGCTCGAGCTCTAAATAGGGGAGTCGTTCATCAGTTAAAGGACTACGGACATGACGGGTAGGGCCTTCGACAGCAGGAATATTGACTTGTAGTTTAACAAGATCTTTTTGCCAAGAAAAACCAAAGCCTACTTGGGCTTCTTTGTCTTGGGCTCCTCTGAGCACCCCTTGTGTTAATTGATAGTGGGTATCGCTTTGCCAAATATACCATTTATTACCATTGTGAACACCAGCCATAGGTAAAGCCATACGTTCTAGGGCAAAGGACCAATGATTTTGTTGCCAAATATCTTTTGGATCGGGATCTAGGCATATCTGTGGATAAACCTTGATCAGATCTTGACGTCCAAGCCCTGAGAAAATGCCAGGAAGCATAAACCAAGGTGAAGTAATATTAAGTTCTTTTACTAGCGAAACCCTTCCAGAAAAGCCATCTTTCCCTGCTTTTGCAAAGAGTCTAATTTTTTTATTGGCTAGCTTTTGTAAGTCTACTTCAAGGGAGCCTGCAATAGTATCTATAAAATAATTCATGTATGCTTAGTCTTTAATAAAAATCACAATATAACTTATAATAACCTTATAGGTGGCGCTTTCAATCTACTTTTTTAAGTAAATTCTAAATACTAAAGATCTAATACACTTGCTTAGCTTAATAAAATAACTATCTTAATAACTAATTATAACTAGATTAAAAGATATATCATGAAAATTACAGCTCTCAAAAAACAGGGCAATCAACCCATGTATAAGCAGGTAGTTAACTGGTTTGAAGATCAGCTACGCTGCGGTGGCGTTCAACCAGGAGATAAGCTTCCATCCACAGATGAACTGGCAAAAAAAATGGGTGTGGGGCGGAAGATTATCCAGCAAAGTTTTGAAGAGCTATCGGCTCGCGGTTACCTGGATAGGGCGCCTGGCATGGGGACTTTTATTTCACCACATGTAAAAAGCAATACTATTTGTGTTGTGATGAATGAAGAATACCTGACTCAGAGAAATTTTGGTTACATGCGTTTAGTCTGTGCTGCCATGAATAAAATTGCACAAAATTATGAAGCGGAAGTTACCTACACTATTGTTAACAACAATGATATAGAAAAGACCAAGCGAGATATCGAGGCTCTAGCTGATAGCGGACGAATTCGCGCCGTATTGAAATGGGATAGTAAACTTGAATTAAAAAAATCTATCCCAACTTATAGTTTTTCTTTAAATACTGAGACTGTGCTACAAGATTCTATTCCTTATCGTGCGCTTTCGTACCTTATAGCACGTTCATGTAAGAAGATCCTCGTTATTGAAAACAGTAAAACGACTAATCTTGCCCAGCGATGTAAAGAGTCTATTTTGGAAGATTATTCCGCGGATTTAAAAATTGATTTAGAAGCTGCGAATAACGCTATAGGGCAAGAGCTCGATTTGCGTGAAAAACTACAGACTTGGCTCAAGAGAGAAAAATACGACGCTATTATTTCACTCGACGATAACTTGACTCGCAACATCATTCTCTTTCTTTATGAAATGGGAATCAAAATCCCCGATGATATCTACCTCCTGAGTCACGCCAATAAGAATAGCCCAATTGTCTGCCCAGTAGAATTAACTTTACTGGAAAATGATCCCGATTATTTAGCTGCAGAAACCATTAAAAATATTGTGGCATCATGGCGTGGTGAAGATTACCAAGTCCAAAAATACAAAGCAAAACTCATCATCGGCAAATCCTGCGGCGAATAAAATTTATAATGCTTTTATTAATGATCAGGCATCTTTATTGAGTTTTGCAACCTTTTTTTGAACATAAAAAAGCACTTACATTTCTGTAAGTGCTTGATTATCAAAGTCGGAACGACAGGATTTGAACCTGCGACACCATGTCCCCCAGACAATCATCTAAGCAGGAAACTGCTCCCTTTTTGGGTGGTTTTGCAACCTTTTTTTTGCTGTTTTCCATCAATAATATACCTCTACTCAATGCTCTCTTAGAAGCTTGAATTGTTGATACTTTTTATGATTTTTTTGAAATGTCTTTTTGGAGTTTTAGTGGACGTATAAGTATGGAGACGATAAAAAATCAAATGTGGATCATTAATGGTCTCATTTGTTGCGTCATTTGAAATTGATTTTTAAAAATCAAAGATTTATCAACAATGAAAAAATATTATTTCAGCTGTCCTGATGTTTGCGGGAAGCGTATTTGCATCAACGCTTGCGGATAAAGATACTGATAAAGACGGTAAGCTCTCTGTAGAAGAGTTTGCAGTTGATAAGAAAAAGTTAAAGAAAAAGTTTACTAAATTGGATGCTGACAAAGATGGCTTCCTCAATGAAAAGGAATTTGTCAAAAGTATGAAGATGAAAGGGGAAAAAGAGAAGTAGAAATTTGTTTTTTTAGTTTTCATATTTGTTTTGACAGAGGCCACTCCGATTTGGGTGGCTTTTTTTGTCCTCAAAAGAAAAAAGAATGAAGCTGAACCAGATGGTTACTAATTTCTTTCAGGTAATTTGACTTATACAATTTCAAGAGCTATTTACGATGAAGTGGAAGGTAACCTTGAACGAAACGTAACGATTGAATGTAAGGTTGTGCGGGGTGATCGTATAGTAGCCATTAGAAAAATGAATTAAGCTTTATGATCTGAGCTAATTTCATTTTGAAGCCTGATTGTGGTTTTAGCAGTCAGGCTTTTTCATTTTGTGAATGAGCAAAAGATTTTTTATGCAACTGTCTTTTATATGTACTGTCTTACGTATAGGTCCAACAAGAATAATATTTTTCAAATTGGAGCATTAAAATTTATGATTAAGCAATTCAATAAGACAAGGAGCAAAGCTCGTAGTTTGTTCAGCTACTTTTTCAAACAGACCTATATATCAATACTTGTCTTTGGGACGCTCAGCAGTACTCAGGCAGCTTCACCAGAATACTGGGAAACTCATAAGGTAGCTCAGGAAAATCGTGAGCCTATGCGTGCTTATGCACACCAATATAAATCAGAGAAAGATGCTTTAACAGGTGATTTTGAGAATGCTGATTTACAGCTTCTAAATGGTACATGGAAATTCAAATGGAATAAGTTTTGGGAAGAGAGTCCCAAAGAGTTTTATAAGGAGAATTTCGATGTTTCATCTTGGGATGATATTGAGGTGCCCTCAAATTGGCAGATGAAAGGTTATGGTAAGCCCCTTTATGCACGAGTGGGCTATAATGATTTCGATAAAGACAAATTCCCGGCTGTTGATACGCCTCACGGCCGTCCCTGTGCTGCTTATAAACGTTCATTTACTTATAATTCAGATTGGGATGGCAAGCAGGTTTTTGTCCATTTCGATGGTGTTGAATCAGCTTTTCAGTTGTGGGTAAATGGAAAATATGTGGGGTATTCTGAGGACTCAAAAAGCCCCGCTGAATTTAATCTGACAACATTTTTAAAAGCGGGTGAAAACTCAATTGCCTTGAGGGTATTTCGCTTTTGTGATGGAAGCTGGTTGGAAGATACAGATGGCTTCAATATGAGTGGTATTTTTCGTGATGTTTGGTTGTTTGCTACTCCAGAGGTGGCAATTCGTGATTTTTTCCTCAAATCAGATTTAGATCAGCAATACCAAAATGCGGATTTTAGTGCCGATATTAAAGTGAAGAATTACTCAAATAATAAATCTTCGGAAAGAGAAATAATTTGTAGCATTGCTGGGCTGATCCTTACGGCTAAGGTACCTGCACTTAAGGCAGGCGAAGAAAAGAAAATTCATTTAAAAACATTCGTGAAGGCCCCCCGAAAGTGGTCAGCAGAAGCACCCAATCTTTATACCGTACTTCTAAGATTAAAAGAAGATGGTAAAACAAAGCAAATTACTTCAACTGAATTTGGTTTTAGAAAACTAGAGATCAATGATCGTACTTTGATGCTTAATGGGCAACCTTATCTCCAGAAAGGGGTTAATCGTGTAGAACATGATCCAGTGAATGGGCATTACATCACTAAAGAACGCTTGGAACAAGAATTGATTCTCATGAAAAAAGCGAATATTAATGCGATCCGTACAGCACATTTTCCCAATAATTCTGAGTTCTACGTTTTGTGTAATCGTTATGGTTTTTATGTACAGGATGAGGCCAATATGGAAAGCTCTGAAAAGCGTACCCAGGATCCGTCTTGGAGAGCAGTCCACGAGGAGCGTATTAGTCGTATGATTGAACGTGACAAAAATCACCCTTGTGTGATTACCTGGTCAATGGGTAACGAAGCTCATCCACACGAAAATATGGCGGCAATGCATCGAGTTTCAAAGCGAATGGATGACACGCGACCAACGGCTTATCATTACCAGCAGGAGCCAGCTCCTTATGATATTATTGCTGGTGGTTCTCATAAAGGTGGGAAAGGTCGTTATTTTGATCACAATACTTGGGTAGAGCTCGGTAAGCAGGGCGTTAAAAAACCATATGTTCGTACAGAGGGTATGCACGCTGGCGGTAATTCACTTGGCAATTTTAAAGAAACTGTGGAAGTGATGGAGAAGTCTCCGTATATCAGTGGTCTTCATATTTGGGATTGGGTTAATCAAGGGATTTTAATTAAAGATGAAAAGGGTGAATACATTGGCTATGGCGGTGACTTTGGTGAAATCAATAGTGGCCTGACTGGGTGTTTCGATGGTATCATGCTTTCGGATCTGTCTGACTTTGGCGAATGGACTGAGCTCGCCTATTGTTATCAAAATGCTGATTTTGAATGGAGTGATTCCGGTAAAAAATCGATTAAAATTATTAATAAAAACTATTTTGTATCACTCAATAGTTTTGCAGGAAGCTGGGAGCTGTTAAAAGATGGTGTCGTAGTAAAAAGTGGTGATTTCAAAGTCCCGGATGTGGCTCCAATGACTTCTGCAATAATAGCAAGTCCAGTAGATCTATCGAATTGTTCTAATAAAAATGAATGGTTAATAAATATTTACCTCAATAACAAATCAGACCTTGTTTGGGCAAAAGCTGGTTACCCTGTGGCTAAAGAACAATTGATTGTAAGCAAATTTAAGTTTCCTACTGAAAAGACGTCCCATTCAAGTGGGATCAAAGCCGTGAAAAATGGCAATAAAACAACTTTCAGTGGGGATTCATTTAGTGTATCGCTCAATCATGCAACAGGGCTATTAGAGAACTATCAATTTAATGAGAAAGTACTTCTTGAAAAAGGCCCAAAATTAAATTTTTGGCGTCCGCCGACATGTAACGATGCAGGAAGTCGTGAAAAGTTAAACTTGAATAAATACGAGGGGATTTGGAGAAGTCGAGCGGGTTTAGACAAGCTTGAACACAAATTGATTTCCCTTGAAATTGAAGAGACAAAAATTACGGCTAAACATGAGATCTCGGGTAATAATAATGGCAGATTTATAACAAAAAGTGTAATGATAATTACTAAGGATGGACAAATTTCTTTTGATTATGATATCAAGCCTGAGGGGAATAAAAAATTCATGAATATTCCTTCGCTTCCAAAGATTGGAACGCAATGTGAACTTCCAAAATCTATCGATAACATGACCTGGTATGGAAAAGGTCCTTATCACAATTATACCGACCGTTCACGTAGCTCATTTATCGGTACTTTTAGCAAAACTGTAGATGAGATGTATATCAATTATCCTTATCCTCAGGAGTATGGCAACCGCACTGAAATTCGTTGGGTGAGTATGACAGATAAGAATGGTCTTGGGATCAAAGTGAATGGATCAGTTCCCCTTGAAACCAGTGTACGTAATTATTCCGATGAAAATATCGAGAATGCAAAACACACATACGAGCTTAAAAAAGCAAATGTCAATTTCTTCAATATTGACTACGCTCAGTGTGGTGTGGGTAATGATAGTTGTGGATCCAATCCTCCATTACCTGAATACCGTTTAAAAAATGAGCCTACTAAATTTTCTTTTACTATTAGCCCAATTAAGTAATTATTTATTCTTTTATAATTAGGTAAAATTTGATGAAATTTAAAAATATTATAGTTATCTTTGGTGTTTGTTTATTGAGCTTAACTCTCACAGCAGATAAGAAGTCATCAAAAAAGAAATTTAAGCTAGATCCGCAAGTTGAAAAGCTATATGAAAACTTGAGCGTTGACTCTATGCCCTATCGTTTGCTACGTCCCTTAAACTTTGATGACAATAAAAAATACCCAGTTATAATTTCTTTGCATGGGGCAGGTGAGCGCGGTAAGGACAATAAAAAGCAGCTCAAAGCTTGGCCCGCACAACTGACTGAGGATATAATACGCAAAGATTTCCCCTGTTATGTTGTGGCTCCTCAATCCAATAGTCATTGGGAGATTGATCGCTTTGAAAAAGTTAAAAATGTTATTCAGGAGCTTCCCGCTGTCGATAAGGAGAGAATCTATATCATGGGTCACTCAATGGGTGGACATGGCACCTTTTTGTGGATTCAGCACGATCCAAAATACTTTGCAGCTGCAGCGCCTTGTGCGGGGAGCGGTCGCAAGGGACGTGAATTTGTGAAGCCAGAACTGATTAAAGACCTTCCTCTCTGGGTTCTACATGGAGATAAAGATAATATTGTTCCCTATGAGATGTCAAAAAAGTTGTTGATTACTATGAAAAAATTAAATGGCAATATGAAGCTCACGACATGGCTTGGAGCCAAGCATGGTGTCGCGCAAAAAATTATTCCCGGGGATAAGTCTGCCATTACAGAGATGGCCTCTGACCGTTGTGATCCTGAACCCGACTTCTTGACCTGGATGTTTAAACAGTCACGATAATGACTTTAGCTTTTTTGTATTTAATGATTGATAAATGAGTGAAAAGCTATGGTCTGACTGTCTCAAGGGACCGAATCGTTTCGTACTAGTCATAAATACGGGAAACTTATGAGTATGCAGCTCTAAACTGTTGCTTTGACTCATGAAGTTTAAATGACTTCTATACTAAGATTCAAAGGTTTTTATTATGAGATTTATAAGCAGATTAAACACGTTTTTTTTCATACTTACAATGAGCTTAGCTGTGAATGCGGCTCAATACCTCGCCTCCGAAAATGGGGTTAAGGCAGATGGTGTAAGTAATAATGCATTGATCCTTCAGGGCTTGATTGATCGATGCGCATCGGAGGGAGGTGGAACAGTAGTTATAGACAAGGGTGTAGTTGTGTCTGGGGCAATTACATTGAAGAGTTATGTAACTTTGGAGATCGCAAAAGATGCGGTTCTACAAAATACCGGAGATAGGGAAGATTATCCCTATGTACCTGTAGATTTTTTATCCTATTACCCAGAGCGAAGAGCGATGATTTATGCTCAAAATCAGAAGCATGTCGCGGTAGTAGGCAAGGGGACAATAGAAGGGCGATCGGATAAGTTTAAGGCGCGCTCCTCTGAGTCGGCGAGGGTTTCTCTTATTCGTTTTGATGGCTGTGAAAACGTACTTATTAAAGACATCACATTGCAAAATGCCTCGATGTGGACGCAGCATTATTATCGTTGTGATAAAGTAAATGTATCGGGTATCACAGTTAAGAATTATATGAAAAATGATGATGGGCTCAATATCGATGGTTGCCATGATGTGAAGATTGATAATTGCGATATCAGGTCACATGATGATGCGATAACCTTAAAGACTTGTTCACGACGGGCAAACAAAAATATATTAGTGACTAATTGTCGCCTGAATTCTGTAAAATCAGCCTTCAAGTTTGGAACTGAAAGCCATGCAGGCTTCATCAATGTTACAGCACGAAATCTCAAGATTACTGGAGGTCGTGATGCCATCGCTTTATTTAGTGTTGATGGGGCCAAGATCGAAAATATCCTTATAGAAGAGATAGAAATTAAGGGTACGAAATGCCCCCTAATTGTTTACCTCGGTGAGCGTTTACGTGAAATAAAGGGAGATACTCAAGCAAGAATAGTCGGCTCGGTCAATAACCTAACAATACGTAATATAAAGGCTAGCGGAGCTGAGAGACCAATTATACTTTCTGGCATAGAAGGACATATCATTGAGAACATCAATCTCGAAGACCTAGACCTTCAATTCAATAAAGCGGCGATTTCAAAAAAGAGTAAGAGAAAGAAATCCAAAAAATCAAATGATAAAGCACTCTCAGCTTATGAGTTGAAAATTGATACCAAGGGCTACCCCTCAAGTAGTTTATTTGGCGAGCTCAATGCCTGGGGTACGTTGATTCGCTACGCAAAAAATGTGCAACTCAAGAATATCCATTTTTCTCAGGATCAGGGGATAAACAAACATGTCATGTTTATTGAAAAGGCGCAAAATATTCTTGTGAATAAATCAAATGTGGAGAGTTCTGAAAAGACGATTCCTTGGGTTATGGCCAAGGATGTTGAATCAGTAAAAGTAGAACTTAATTGGCCGAAAGACGCCATTTGGTTAAAGTCACAAGGTGATGAATCTAAAGGTCTTCATCTTGTTACAGAGTTTTAGGCTCAAAGAAGTGGATTCGAAGGGGGCTTGCAAAAGCCGCGGATATGAATTCTTCAAAAAAGTAAGTTCACTCAATCAATCTGTATTTACCCGCTCAGCATAAGTCAGCGGGCTTGGACAAAAGGGAAAAATCCTATGAAAAAAAATCAATCCTATTTTGTCGTGGGTTTATTATTGGGGGCGCTAATTGCCAGTAGCGCCTTTGCCATGTTCCTGCGCATGCAAAAACAAGATGCCCTAAATGACGCCTTAGCCGGTAAGGGTAATAGCGCAAAAATCACCCTTAAACTCGGTCATAGCCTGGATGTGAACCACCCCGTGCATCAAGCCATGAAACACATGAAAAAACGCCTGGCCGAATTATCCGGAGGTAGCGTGGATGTGGACATTTACCCCAGTAGTGTTCTGGGCAATGAAACCCAATGCCTGGAACAACTCCAAAACGGCTCCCTAGCCATGACTAAAACGGCAGCAGCAGCGATTGAAAACTTTATCCCCGAAATGCAGGTCTTTAGCTTACCTTATGTCTTTAAGAGCCGTGATCATTACTGGAATGTGCTCAATGGCGAAGTCGGCCAGGAGCTACTCCAAAAAGGTGAATCCAAATACTTGCGCGGGCTCTGTTATTACGATGGTGGCAGTCGCAATTTTTATACTAAAGAAAAAGCTATTCAGAGTCCCGATGATTTAAAGGGCGTCAAAATCCGCGTGCAAAATAATGCCACTGCCATTGCCATGGTCAAAGCCATGGGTGGCTCACCCACGCCCATCGCCTGGGGTGAGCTCTACTCGGCCTTAGCCCAGGGAACCGTGGATGGCGCCGAAAACAATTTACCCAGCTTTACTACTAACAAACACTACGAGATCTGTAAACACTTTTCTTTGGACGGCCACAGTCGCGTTCCCGACATCCTCTTAATGAGTAGCAAAGTTTGGGAAAAGCTTCCCCCGCAAGTACAAAAATGGGTTCAGCAAGCCGCCGATGAATCCCGTGAATTCCAGAAAGATCTTTGGACTCAAAAAACTTTAGAAGCCCTGGAAGAAGCTAAGAAACATGGTGTCACCATCTACGACGTCGATGTCCAGGCCTTTGCCGCCAAAGTAGCTCCCATGCTCGAACAAGTCGAAAACCCCAAAGTCAAAGACTTGCTCCACAGAATTAATGAGGTGGACTAAATGATTGCCTTCATTGTCAAAGGAAAATCTTTCCTAGTTAAGATTCTAGAACTCATGCTCATTTTCTCGGTGGGCGCCTTAGTACTGGACGTGGTTTGGGGCGTTTTTACGCGCTATGTCATGGGCGAACAAGCCAAGTGGACCGAGGAACTGGCAAGGTTTTTATTGGTTTGGGTATCGCTCTTGGGCGGTGCTTTGGCCTTCGGTACCAAGGGACACCTTGGTGTCGATTATTTTGTGGGCAAACTTCATTGCGATGCCCGCAAATTAATGACCCTCATTTCCCATTTTGTCGTACTTCTTTTTTCTGTCTCCATCTTCCTTTACGGTGGATCTTACATTGTCGCTGAATCCTTAAAACTCGAGCAAATGACCCCTGCACTCGGCTGGAAAATGGGCTACGTTTATTTGGCCTTGCCGATCTCGGGTTTCTTCATGCTTTTATTCACCCTGGAAAATATCTACGAGACCATGGTCACGCCTGCAGAGCAGCTGCATGAAGCTGACGGTGAGGAGCTCAACTAATGGAAATGACCGCTTTTATTTTAGTGACGGTTTTTGCACTGCTCTTAATTATGAATGTGCCCATTGCCGTTTCCATTGCTCTCGCAAGTTTTGCCGCCATCCTAGTTGAGGGCTCCGACCCCTCTATCGTTTTGGCTGGAAAAATGGTTAGTGGTGTAAATTCCTTTGCCTTGCTCGCCATCCCCTTCTTTGTCTTCTCGGGTCACCTCATGGGCAAGGGAGGCATGGCTCGGCGACTCATTGATTTTGCGGGCACGCTCGTGGGCTTCCTCCCCGGTGGCTTGGCTTATGTGAACACGCTCACCTGCATGCTCTTTGGCTCCATCTCAGGATCAGCTTCCGCCGCAGTGTCATCGGTGGGGGGCTTCATGATTCCCGAGATGAATCGCAAAGGCTACAATCGCGAATTCAACGTAGCGGTGACCACCACCGCGGCCACCACCGGTCTGATGATCCCCCCCAGTAATATCATGATCGTCTACTCCGTTGCGGCGGGTTCGGTTTCCATTGCCGCCATGTTTATGGCGGGAATACTGCCAGGCGTTTTAACTGGCCTCTTTATTATGCTGGTCTGTGGCTACTTCGCTCTAAAAAAGAAATACAAAGCCGAGCCGCGCTCATCTATCAAGGAAATCCTCGTGGCTTTTAAGCAGGCCTTTTTGAGTTTGTTTTTAATCGTCATTGTCATTGGCGGTATTCTCAAAGGCATCTTCACTGCAACTGAAGCCGCCGCTTTTGCCGTGGTTTATGCCTTTATTTTATCAGTTGTCATTTACCGCGAGATCAAGCTCAGGCAGATGCCGCAAATCATGCTGGAAACCGGCGTAACTACGGCGATTGTCATGCTGCTCATTGGTGCCAGCACGGGCATGAGCTGGATCATGACCATGGCCAATATCCCCCAAACAGTTAGCGCGGCGCTCATTGCTCTATCCGATAATCCCATTGTCATCTTACTGACCATAAATTTACTGCTGCTGATTGTGGGCACTTTCATGGATATGACTCCCGCGGTATTGATCTTCACCCCGATCTTTCTTCCCGTGGTTACAGCTCTAGGCATGCACGAAGTTCAGTTCGGCATCATGCTCATCGTCAATTTGTGTATCGGACTTTGTACTCCGCCCGTCGGGACCTGCCTTTTTATTGGTTGCGGAGTTGGCAAAACCTCAATAGCCAAAGTCTCGCCCATTATGATCCCCTTCTTTATTGCGATGATCGCAGCTTTGCTCTGCGTCACCTACATCGAGTCCATCACCCTGTGGCTCCCACGCTTACTCAACTTAGTTGATTAGCCCCCTCACATCTTAATTTACAAGGATACTTAAGTATGAATTCATTTATTCACGCTGACTTCTGCCTAGAGACAGAAGTCGCTCAAAATCTTTATCACAACTATGCGGCTAATCAGCCCATTATTGATTATCACTGCCACTTATCACCCCAGGAAATTGCCGAGGATAAATGCTGGGATAATATCACCCAGGTTTGGCTCTATGGCGATCACTACAAATGGCGTGCCATGCGCAGTAACGGCGTTTCGGAAAGACTCTGTACGGGCGACGCCTCAGATCGCGAAAAATTCAGTGCCTGGGCTGCCACCGTGCCTGCAACTCTGCGCAATCCGCTTTATCACTGGACGCATTTGGAGCTCAAGAAATACTTTGGCTATGAAAAACTGCTTTCACCCAAAACTGAAGATGAGGTATGGAACCTAAGTTTAGAACGCATGTCAGAAGAGAGCTTTTCGGCCCGTGGACTCATGAAAAGCAGCGGGGTTGAACTCGTCTGTACAACTGACGACCCCATTGATTCCCTAGAGCATCACATCGCCATTAAAAATGATCCGACTTTTGATATCCAAGTCCTTCCAACTTGGCGACCAGACAAGGGCATGGCCGTGGAAAATGCCGGCGAGTTTAATCAATGGCTCGATGCTTTAGCTCAGCGCTCCAATATCGACATCACCAACTTTGATTCCTACATGACCGCCCTCAATAAGCAGCACGACTTCTTCCATCAGGTGGGCTGCCGCCTTTCGGATCATGGCATAGAAACCGCTTATGCCCTGGATTATACTGACCAGGAAATCAAAATGATTTTCGATGAAATTCGCAGTGGCAAAGAACTCTCTGAACTCAAAATCTTAAAGTTTAAATCCGCCATGCTCTATCACTTTGGGGTCATGGATGCCGCAAAGGGCTGGACTCAGCAGTATCACCTTGGAGCTATTCGCAACAATAATTCACGTCTCTTCAAAAGCCTCGGGCCAGACACCGGCTTTGACTCCATCGGCGACTTTGATTTGGCTCGCCCTTTGGCTAAACTACTAGATCGCCTGGACTCCAATAATCAGCTCGCAAAAACAATTCTCTATAACCTCAACCCACGAGATAATGAAGTTCTAGCTACCATGATCGGCAACTTTCAGGACGGCAGCGTAGCAGGCAAAATGCAATTGGGATCCGGTTGGTGGTTCCTGGATCAAATGGAGGGCATGACGCGTCAAATCGAAGCCCTCTCTCAATTGGGGCTACTCTCGCGCTTTGTGGGCATGCTCACTGACTCGCGCTCCTTCCTGAGCTACACCCGTCACGACTACTTCCGTCGCATCCTCTGCAATATCCTTGGCAATGATGTCAAAAGAGGGCTGCTCCCAAACGATACCGATTTATTGGGTTCTATGGTGAGGGATATTAGTTACAATAATGCTGAAAACTATTTTGGTTTTGATCTGTAGTTGAGGATGACCTTGTAATTCATATCTTAATTTTTTTCATACTAATCAATAAAAATAACATAATAATAAATTTTAGCTGTCTTATATTAGTTTAATGTTACGAATCAGTACATAAGCCGGGGGAGGCATTTTTGAAACTTAATTAAGTGAGTACTGATGAAATATTTTATGATCATAATTATATTTTTGACAAATTTCGTGATCGCCACCGAGTTGGAATTTATAGATAGTAATGGATCGAAAGTTGATAAAGATTTAATTCCTGACCTTCTCGTAACTGAATATGTAAAAGATAAATGTAAGCTTGTCTCTGAAGGGCGTGTACAGAGAAGTTGGTCATCTTATGGTAGGTGTCAGGAAGTATGGCAGACTGAAGACTACACGATTGTATGTGGATCTTTGGGTATTTGGAAATACGACAGTAGCAATACGAGAAAAATCTTTTTTGAGCCTAAGATGCGCCCATTGGAAATTCATTCCTGTCAGCCTCTGGATGACGGGGGATTACTTGTGGCGGCAAACAAAACTCTTTTGGAATTAAGTTCAGAAGGCAAGATACGTAAATTGATTAAGATTCCTTATTTAAGGAGTCAGAAAAGACTTCAAATGAAGACTGCGCGGAAGTTAGATGATGGTGGTTATATCATTTCTGGGGCTGCCCAAAATAAAGTTTATATGCTAAATAAAAAAGGCATGGTGACTCGAATAATTGATTTATATAAACTACTAACTCCCGGTAAGGTCCGAAAAATTCATGCTGTTAAACTACTGTCAAATGGTCATGTTTTAATGAGTACAGCCAACAGTGGAAGCTTAATTGAAATTGATCAAAATGATAAAATAGTTTGGTCATTGAGCAGTGATGATGTACCTGCTTTGGGCTTGGAGTTTGTGGGAGGTTTTGAAATTAAAGGTAACGGCAATGTCATTGTAGCAGCTTACAACAGTGCTTATCCGATTTTTGAAATTGACAGAGATAAAAATATCATTTGGAAGTTGAGAAGAAATAAAGATCAGGGAATAGATCGACCTACTAGTTTGTCTCTAATTGATGAAAATATGAGTCAAGGATTAGTGTCGAACTGAGTGTCATCTTCAAAAATTTCATAATTTTTTTTATTGAGGTGTCTTTTTATATCTTTATCTATCGCATTTTTTTATAAATATTTAGAGGGGATGTCTTCTTTCAGTTTAATTGAGTTTTTTTGGTGATTGCGAACCAAGCAAGTTTACTTATGCCGATCTTAAAAAATATTCCCTATGTAGATCGAAATGCAGTATGCATATAATAATATTTCTCTATAAGCTCTATTTCGTCTTCGAGGTTTAAATTTATCAATGAATCTCTTATTAGCTTTATTTTTATCAACTTTTTTATCACTGGTGTATTATGAAAAAAATACTTTGTTTAATCTTTTGTTACGCGCTCTTGTCGGTTACAGGTAATGAGCTTTCACCGGCGGCAAAACCCATAGATGAGAAGGCAACGAAAGAGACCGTGGAACTTTTTAATTCTTTGCGTCATCAGATGGGAAAAGGAATTTTATTTGGTCATCAGAATACTACGCTTTACGGAGTGGGTTGGCACTCTCATAAGCAAGGCACAAAGACTAAATCTGATTGCTTTGAAGCTACTGGGCAGTATCCAGTTGTGTATGGTTGGGATATTAATAGCTTATGGAATCCAGTTATTCCTAAAAATAAAGTCAAAAGAAATCTGGACTGGATGAGAGAGCTGGTATTAAATGCTTATGAACGAGGAGGGGTTAATACTTTTAGTTGGCATTTATGGAATCCCATATCTCCTGAAGGTGGTAACTTCTATGATACAACTCCCGCAGTACATGAGCTCTTGTCAGGTGGTAAAAAGCATACTTGGTTTAAGGCAGAACTCGATAAGTTAGCCGATTTTTTTTATCGTGTAAAAGCAATAATGGCACGATAATACCTATAATTTTTCGCCCTTGGCATGAGCACAATGGTCATTGGTTCTGGTGGGGTCTTAAACACTGTGGGCAGAAAAATTATAATAAGCTCTTTCGTTTTACTGTGGAGTATCTAAGAGATGAAAAGCAGGTTCACAATTACTCTATGCTTTAAGCCCTAGCGGTAAGCCAGATAAAATAAAAAGTGAAGCTGATTATCTGAAAATCTCTCCAGGTAAGGATTATGTGGATTTATATGGTTTTGACTTCTATGGCAAAAGTAGTGTGGAGGCTTTAAGTGCATCAAGAACGGTGGTTAAACTAGCTGAATCCCATGGCAAAATTGCAGCGATGACGGAAGGTTGCTACCAAAAAGGAATAAACGGATTGAGTTTAAAGGACTACAGTTATACGAGAGATTTTCTTGATCCCTATAAAAATGATCCAGTTGCTAAACGCATTGCTTTTTTCATGATCTGGCAGAACTCAAAAAAAGAGACTCATTGGATTCCCATAAAAGGAGATGCCATTTATAAAGATTTTAAGAAATTTGCAAAAGATCCTGCAGTGATTTTCGGAGACCGGTCCCCTGATTTTTATGAGAAGAATTAAGATTTGTAGTTAAATAACTTTTTTTAAGATTTTTTTTTTATAAAGTGTCTTTTTACTTTTTTAGCTTACGTATGAGTAAATAATCAGCTTGGAGATTATTTTGAAAAAAGTGTTCCGCTTCAGCCTAATTGAGTTACTTGTTGTAATTGCGATAATTGCGATTCTCGCAAGTTTACTTCTGCCGATCTTAAAAAATGCTCGCCGTATAGCACGAAATGCAGTATGTGTTAATAATATTTCTCAAATAGTCCGTGGTACGCTCATTTCTACAGAAGACAATGATGGTGATTTTTGGGAACGGGGTAAAAATATTAAGCCAACACATATCGGTAGAGACGGTAATGGTGGTCAACATGAGTTTAATCTTTTTAATACATATGTTAACAGAGAGCTGTATTCTTGTCCTTTAGCGCCGGAACCCATGGATTTTGAATTTGTAGAGGGTTTAGACCCCTTAAAAACTGAGGCTCAATATCACCTACTATGGGGGCAGGACAGTGATCCAGCTTATGAATCACGATCCTTTTCAAATGTCAATGAGGGATCTTTTACTCACGTAGTGGACGGCACGACATCTAAAGAATTTAGAGTTTTGGTTATGGACTATATTTCAGAAAAACAAGGTGGCTATTATCAGGCCTCTCATGAAAACGGTCAGCCTAATGACTTTAATGATGGAGGACAATACATTCGTCGACGCGGGGGCCGTGGGGGACGAGATCCACTATGGCGAACTAATTTTGGATTTATAGATGGCGCAGTCCTGACCTATAAAAATCTCTATTGGCAGGATCCGCGTTTTGATTGGGTTAATGTGACCTCATCAGTTGATGGTTATAAAGCACCTATGCCTGCAAATTAAATTTTATTAAACATGACTTAGAAAGTTTGAAATTTAAATCACTTCATAAGTCGAAGTTTTCAGGCGATCAGGTCCTCATGCTAAGTAAGATTTAACGTTGTTTTAGCTAATTCTAAATCAATTTAGGGATGCTTTGTTTTTAAATGTAAATATTTACATATTAATGCTTTAAAAAATATATAATTTTTATTTATTTACCTGTCTTTTTCTCTTTTTTTAATACGCATAAGTGTATAAATAATTTCAGGAGAAAAAATGAAAAAACAACCTTTAAGTTTAATTGAATTTATGGTGGTACTTGCCATAATTGCTATATTGCTAAGCTTACTTTTTCCCGTTTTAGCTAGAGCGCGTAAAACTGCCCGTAATACATCTTGTGTGAATAATCTTTCACAGATTACTAAGGGGGCGATTGCCTATACAATGGACAATGATAACAAGTTTTGGAAGCGCGGCCAGGATCGTAAGCCAACTCACATAGGTAGAAGTGGTAACGGAGGTAAGCATGAATTTAATATTTTCGAAACTTATGTAACAAGAGAACTGTACTCCTGTCCTCTAGCACCGGAAGCTCTTGATTTTGATTATGTGGAGAATGAAAATTCAGAATTTACAGAGGCTCAGTACCATTTATTATGGGATCAGGACAGTGACCCAGCCTATGAATCAAGATCATTTTCAAAGCTGACTCAGAACTCTTTTACAAACATAGTTGATACTACTACACCCAAGCAATTTCAGGTTCTAGCTATGGATTACATTTCTGAAAAACAAGGCGGGACCTTTGAATCTTCTCACGAGAATGGCCAACCCGATGATTTTGGCGATGGTCGACAGTATTTTCGTCGACGTGGAGGTCGCGGTGGTCGCAATGCCATTCATAGAACCAACTATGCTTTTGTAGATGGTGCAGTTCTCATTTATAAAAATATTTACTGGAAAGATCCAAGGTTTCATTGGGTCAATGTCACTACGGCTGTGGATGGTTACAAAGCACCCATGCCATCAATGGATTAAAGGGAAGAAATCTCTTTGTGATATTTAATTTTAATTTTTTATAAGGCACTAGGGCAAAATTTATGCGTTTTCTCTTAATATTTTTTCTCATTTGTACAAAGGCTTCAGCTGATTTTCAAATTGGTCAATTACCTCAGGACGTGCACCAAAAAACGAAATGCTTAAATAAGCAGTTTTTAATTTCTAAGCCAAAAAATTCCAAACCGCAACCCGTTTTTATTTTTCTCCATGGTATCGGTAAAAGAGGCAGTGAGATAAATAAGTTAAAGAGTATGGGGAAGTTGATTTTAAAAAACACTGCTAAGTATGATATGCTCACGATTCTTCCTCAGTGTTCAATTAACAAACAAGGTAAAGGCTGGTGGGACAGTCAGGACCTCAACTTGCTTTTAGATTATTTAAAGAAAACTTATAAAGTTGATGACAAGAGAATTTACCTTTGCGGTTTCAGCATGGGTGGCTTTGGTACCTGGGACTGGGCCATGGCCAGTCCGAAAACCTTTGCGGCTATTGCACCAATAGCAGGCGGTAGTAGAAAGCAAAAAGTGGCTCAATTGAAAGAGCTTAATATATGGACTTTTCATGGTAAGAAAGATCAAACGGTGAAGTATGAAAAAACTAAGCTCTTGGTGGATGCCTTATTGAAGCTGAAATCAACAAGAGTCAAGTTCACCAGCTATGAATCTGAGGGGCATGGCATTGTTATGCAGACGCTCAAAAACCCAGAACTCTACAAATGGTTTACAGTGCAAAGTAAATAAAATCATCTGTACGAATGAATTATAAATTTAATAATATTGAGACTTCAAGAATGATAAGTTTGACTAAGTTTTTCCCACTTTTATTGGCCGGTGTTATCTTCTCGCCACATTTAAAAAACCATGCTTCAGACCAAGATAATGGTCTTAAAGAAGAAGTCGTTGATTTTAATAAAAAATCTAGCACGGAGGGGGAACTACCTCAACCTTCAGGAGAGCTGCTTAGTATTAGTCATGCACCTAAAAGTCTGGGCGATGGAATTCCTGTAGGAAGTCTTGGCATCGATGGTGGTAAGAAAGAATTGATTGTTAAGTTAGTTGATGAAATGTCTCAGGACCCGAAGAAGAAGTTTGATAGCCTACTTATTGCTTACAAGGGGAAACTGATTTCGGAGTCTTATTTCCGCAAAGGGCGTATTGATCATCCACATATTGTCATGTCTATATCAAAGTCTCTTACAGCAATGGCACTAGGTCGTGCCATGCAGCTAGGTTACATCTCTATGGCTGATCTGGATAAGCCAGTTTTGGATTTTCTGACTAAGGTCGATAAGACTAAGGTGGTCGACGGAGCGGAGCAGGTTACTCTAGCTGAAGTTTTGAATCTTCATTCAGGCATTAAGCTTGACAAAAATAAGATGAAGAAAGCAGGCAAGAAGTTGAAGGGACAGAAAATGGTAGAGGCCATGTTTAGTGCCAGTCAGCCAATTGTGAAAGAGAAACAGCAATGGCAATATGGCGGGATTGATCCAACGATTACGATGACTGTTGTAGATACCGTGGCACCTAGTAGTGCTCAAGAATTCATAAGTAAGGAGTTCTTTGGTAAGATGGGGATTAGTAACTATAAATGGCCCAAAGATAAAAATAACTTGCCGCGTGCTGCGGCAGGGGTTGAAATGACTTCGCGCGATATGCTTAAGATTGGTTTGATGATGATGGCTAATGGGAAATGGGATGGTGAACAACTCATTCCTGAGGAGTATATGAAAAAAGCGATGTCACCAATTTGGCCCGGCAAGCATAATGGAGCCTATGGTTTCTTCATTTGGAACAAAGATGTAGAAATTGGAGGTAAACGTTCTGGAGGGAAAAAAGTGAGCTGTATTTCCTGTCGTGGTGCAGCCGGTCAATTTATTTTAATTTATCCTGAGATGGATTTAGTCGTAGTTTCCAGTGCTAAAATTAAAGGTGGCGGCCCCATGCTTGACTTGGCACCTGAGAGAATTCTTCCTGCCTTTAATCAATAAACAAAAAGTTTGATCAATGAAATTAAATTTCACAAAACACTTCCACATTAGAAATATGCTAGGCCTTTTTATAAATACTTTTGCGGTGATCAGTTTTTCAAATTCAGTAATGGCGGAGAAGATTCAGCCTAATATAATTTACATCAATACTGATGACTGGGGGATTGGAAAAGTCCCAGCTTATCAAATGGATGAAGTTAGTCAGAAAATCATAAAAACCCCCAATATTGATCGACTGCGCAAAGGTGGAATGAAATTTACCCGAGCTTATGCAGGCAATGCGGTTTGCGGTCCCTCACGCTGTAGCCTCATGTCAGGAAAGCACCCTGGTAATGCCGCTTGGCGTGCCAATAGTAAAGAACCACCCGTTGAACTTTGGCCCCCAAAACATCCCATGTTGGGCAGTGTAGCCCGTGACGCGGGCTACGCAACAGCTGGCTTTGGCAAGCTCAGTGCCGGCGGTACAGAAAAACCTGAAACCATAACGGGTTATGGCTTTGATTACTGGCTTGGTTTTTTAAGTCATTTTGACTGCCGTGATTATTATCCCCACCACATTTATGAAAATGGTCAGCAAATCGAACTCCCTAAAAATAGGCCTGACTTACTGGAGGGGACAATCATCCCCTCAAATAAAAATACTTCTGGCGGTGTGGTTCCACCTGGTGTTGGAACTTTTACCGAAAATCTTTATGTTGATAAAGCTATTGAGTTTATTAAAAAGAATAGCGAAATCAAGAAACCTTTCTTTATTTATCTGGCTTCAACCGTGCCTCATGGAGGCATGCCCGGTGGTATGCGCGTACCGGACATGGCGGGCTATGATCAATATGAAGAACTTACTTTGCGTGAAAAGGTTTACTGCGCACTGATGACTCATCACGATCGTAATGTGGGTCGAATTATTGATGCTGTAGAAGACTTGGGAATTCAAAATAATACCATAATTATGTGGACTAGTGATAATGGTGATGAAGATAGCTACTATCTAAGAACGGATACTTTCAAGGGGAATGGCGATTTGCGAATGTATAAACGCTACCTCTATGAGGGAGGTATTCGCGTACCCTTGATAGCTTGGTGGCCAGGTACTATTGAATCGAACAGTACCTGTGATCTTCCCACGACTCAGTATGACCTTATGCCCACGCTTGCGGATGCGGGTGGTAAAGCTCTCACGGAGGAAATGGATGGTATTTCAATTATGCCCACTCTACGAGGTAAAAGCGAGCAACAAACTAAACGAGAGTACCTTTATTGGGAATTTTATGAACGTGGTAAACAGCAAGCCGTTCACATGGGGAAATGGAAATCCTACCGCAAGAATGGACTTAAAGGAAAGACTGAACTTTATGATTTAAGCACCGATATAAGCGAGGCAAAAAACATCGCCAAGGATTACCCGGAAATCGTTGCACGCATGGAAAAGATAATGGAAAAAGAGCATACCGTACACCCACGCTGGAGGCTTCCGGGTATTGATCCTGAGCTTGAGGGAGATCAAAAAAAGCGCAAACGAGGAAAAAATAAATAAGCAAATGAGCAAAAAATTGACGAGTATAAAATCTTTTTCATTATTGATGATTACAGCCGTAGTTTTCATGATACCCAATCTTGAAGCCGCGCGTAAAAATCGTAAAAGCAAGCAAGATAGTTTATTTAAGATACGTAATAAAGATACTAGAATTGAAGCCATAGCTAAGGCTAAATGCCGTTTGTCAGGTGAAGCTGTGGCTCCGGCTAATGACTTGAGTCTTTGGTATCGAAAACCAGCGAGTCATTGGGTCGAGGCCCTACCAGTGGGTAACGGTCGTCTCGGAGCGATGGTTTACGGCGGGATCAATAAAGAATGGCTCCAGCTCAATGAAGACACAATGTGGTCAGGTGAGCCAGTGGAGCGCGATAAGCCCAATGTTCAGGCCGGCATTGCAGAAGCTCGGAAGTTACTTTTTGATGAGAAGTATGTTGAAGCTCAGAAAGTGGTTGAAGAAAAAGTGATGGGTACAAGTTTGGGTAGGGGGACTCATAATTATCAGATGATGGCGGATTTGGAGCTTATTTTTCCCAAGCGAGACGAGGTTAGCAACTATCGTCGCGACTTGAACCTTGAAAATGCCATCTCAAGTGTGCAGTATGAATTTGCGGGCACAACGTACAAAAGAGAACTTTTTTCATCTGCCGTTGACCAGGCAATTTACCTTCGCTTGAGCAGTGATGAAAAAGCAAAAATTTCTTTTTCAGCGAGTTTAACTCGCCCTCAAAGTAGTCAGCTGAAAATGATGGAAAATGGAGCTTTAGTTTTAAAAGGTCAGGCTCGGACATCTAAAAAGAAAGTTATTGAACAATTCCCCAGTGCCGCCAAGGGCGTGGCTTTTGAAACCCATCTAAAGGTTTTAAATGAAGGGGGTAAGATTTTTTATGAAGAAGATTCAATTCGCGTCGAAAATGCCGATGCGGTTACCTTGGTTTTAGTGGCTAGTAGTGATTATTACGGCGACAAAAAGCTTACGGCGAGTTGCCAAAAGCAATTGAATCATGCGACTCAAAAAAGCTATCATCAAGCGCGCACGGATCACATTCAAGATTATCAAAAATTATTTAAACGCGTTGACCTCGACCTCGGTGCTTCTCCCTCTGCACATAAGCCAACAGACCAACGACTCATTGACCTTATAAAGGGACAGTATGATGCACAGCTTTTTGAACAGTATTTTCAGTATGGACGTTACCTACTCATCAGTAGTTCAAGACCGGGTACCATGCCAGCTAACCTTCAAGGGCTGTGGACGGATGGACTCATGCCAGCGTGGAACTCGGACTTCCATATCAATATTAACTTTCAAATGAATTATTGGCACGCTGAAACGACTAACTTAAGCGAATGCCATATGCCAGCTTTTTATTTATTGGAACGTCTTCAAGAACGGGGGCGGGAGGTCGCTCAGAAGAACTTTGGCTGTCGTGGTTGGACCGCGGGTCACACTACCGATGCTTGGTTCTTTGCCAGTCTCATTGGCAAGCCACAGTATGGCATGTGGCCGGTGGGAGGAGCTTGGTGCTCGCGTCACTTGTGGGAACACTACGAGTTTAATGGCGATAAAGATTTTTTAAGAAATCGTGCTTACCCGATCATGAAAGGGGCAGCTCTTTTCTGTATGGATTGGCTAGTGGAAAACCCCGCTACGGGCTTGTTAGTCTCTGGTCCCTCAACCTCACCGGAGAACCGTTTTAAAACTCCCGATGGTAAAGAGGCTAATCTAACAATGGGCCCCACCATGGATCATCAAATCATGCGCGACCTTTTTACCAATACTATTAAAAGCGCTGAAATTCTCAACATCGATCAAGAGTTTCGCAAGGAGCTCAATCTCATACTACAGAAGCTAAGCCCCACAAAAATAGCTAAAGATGGTCGCATTATGGAATGGGCCGAGGAACTCGAAGAAGTTGATCCAGGGCACCGTCATATTTCACATCTCTATGGACTTTATCCCGCCAAGGAAATCAATACGGCACGTACGCCAAAACTAGCCCAAGCCGCCCGTAAAAGCTTGGATCATCGCTTGAGTTCGGGAGGAGGGCACACGGGGTGGAGCCGTGCCTGGATTATCAATTTCTTAGCCCGATTGAACGATGGAGAAAAATCCCATGAAAATCTTTTGGCTTTACTTACAAAATCAACGCTCCCCAATTTATTCGATAATCATCCCCCCTTTCAAATTGATGGCAATTTTGGCGGAACTGCGGGGATCGCAGAAATGCTTTTGCAGTCTCACGCGGGAGCCATAGAGTTTTTGCCTGCCTTACCAGCTGTTTGGAAGAATGGTTCGGTGAAAGGCTTGCGTGCTCGCGGTGCTTTTGAAGTGGATGTAGACTGGAAAGAAGGCGCCTTGTATAAGGCTAAAATAAAGTCTCTAAAGGGGAATGTTTGTTTCATTCAGTCGAAATCAGAGTTGAGATTCGCGATTAACGAAACTGAACTCACACCACAGAAAGTGGATGTGGAGCTTTATAGTTTTCCAACACAGACAGGCGATGTGATTAGTATTAAACTTAAATAAATTTTTATACAGCCTTATTAAACAGACATCGGAATGAATTAACTTTATACTTTTACCCAAAAGTCTGTCTTTTTTTAATGACTCTTAACGCATAGGTATTTAAGAATCAGGGCTTTTGCTAATATCGCCTCAACGCCCAACTATGAACTAATTTATTAGAGAGTTATGAAATGAAGAAATTAAGAATTCTTTTGTCGCTTGCAGCTACTATGAGTGCCACCGCGGATGTGAAAATGTCGAAGATGTTTGGGGATGGCATGGTCTTACAACGGGAACTTCCTGTTCCTGTTTGGGGTCAAGCAGATCCGGGTGAGCAGGTGAGTGTTAGTTTTGCCGGTCAGGAAAAAACTGTAACTACAAGTGATAATGGCTCATGGCAGGTCGTTCTTGATCCGCTAGAGACTGCTAGCAAAGGTCAGATTTTGACCGTGAAAGGTTCTAATGAACTGAGTTTCAATGATGTACTGGTTGGTGAGGTGTGGCTCTGTGCCGGTCAGTCAAATATGGCAGGACGTTTTGGTGATAAAAGTCCTTTCCCTGCAAAATATGATAAAAAGAAAATCAGCCGGATGCGCTATAATGGTAAAGGAAATAAAGGCTGGGATTCAATTGATGAAAAATCAGCCAAAAGCCTCTCTCGTGTTGCTTTTTACTTTGGGGTTAATCTCTACGAGGAATTAAATATACCTATTGGTTTGATCACACGCCATAATGGTGGGACTCCGATGCAAGCATGGATGAATGCGGACGATGCAGAAGTGGCGCGTAAAGCCTTGAATATTCCAGAAGGATGGCGTGAAGAAGCCAAGAAGCAGCGCAAACCAGGTTATCAGTATAATGACAAGCTAAAAGAAGTTATCCCTTACGCAATCCGTGGTGCCATATGGTATCAGGGCGAGCGCAATGCCAAGTCGAATACGGCTCTGGAGTACGATAAACTGACGGTTCATTTTCTTGATAGCTGGCGCAAGGACTGGGGAGAGCGCTCTGGTTTAGAAACGCGTAAATTCCCGTTCTACTATATCCAGATTCCTACAGATATTCACCTGCGAAATTACGAATTCCCCTGGGTTCGCGACCGTCAGCGCCGTGCCCTCGAAATTACCGAGAATACAGGGATGGCTATCTTCTGGGAGCAGGGCCCTGGCTTACATCCAGCGGATAAAAGCCTTGCCGGAAAACGTTTGGCATTGTTGGCTTTAGCTAAAGATTACGGTCAGACTGATCTCGTCTACTCCGGGCCGCTTCTTGATCAGGTGACTTACTCTCCAAATACGGCTCGTCTTACGTTTAAACATGTTGGCAATGGACTTGTAGAACGCAAGGGTGAGAAGAGCCTAAAGTATTTTGAATTGGCTGGCGACGATGTGAAATATCACCCAGCCGAAGCTGTGATTGATGGTGACGAAGTGCTTGTCACGTGTGACGCGGTCAGTAATCCCAAATACGTGCGTTATTTATTCAATGCCAATCCTCCTGTCAAAGAGAGTAAAGAGGGGGGAGCGGGTGATAAGGCCGCGTCAAATTTCAGTTTAATGAATAAAGATGGTATACCTGCATCAGCGTTCATGACGGATGATGAAATACCTGGTCCAAGGGCAAATATTCGTTTAAAACCCAGTAAAGAAGAGAAAGCAGCAAGAAAAGCAAAACAGCAGGCTCAGAAGGAGAAAAAAGATTTGCGAGAAACGCAAAAAGATAATAAAGCTCAGCAAGAGGTGGTCGAGAATGAAAAATCTAGTAAGCATTCCTAGTTAATAGTTTGACTGATTTGAGGTAAACACGTTAATGAAAATCAAGATATATCAGCTGCTTATTTGCCTTGTTGTCTTTGCTGCATTCTCTGTTGAGGGGCGTCAAAGTGATGATAAGCAACCCAATATTATATTTTTCTTTATCGATGATATGGGGTGGAGAGACTGGGGGGGCAATGGCAATACTTTTTTAAAAACGCCTTCGATTGATCGCATTGCTAAAGAGGGAGTGATTTTTGATCAAGGTTACGTGAATGCAGCTAATTGTGCCCCATCTCGCTGCGCCTTGTTGTCAGGCCAATACAGTCCTAGGACTCATTTCTATAATGTTTGGGGAATAAACCGCGGCGATAAAAGAACTGATCGTTTATCTCTAAATGAGGTGACAGACGGTCAGGTTTTGGCAGATGAGAAAATTACTTTTGCAGAAGCCTTAAAGAAAGCTGGTTATGCCACAGCTATGTATGGTAAATGGCATGTCAGTGGACACGGTAAAGATGGCAGTGGTGTCAATGGTGGTGTTTCACCTGCAATGCAAGGCTTTGATGATGTTTTGGAGCATTCTGCTATTGAATTAAAAAAAATCGAAGATGTAGACATAGATCCAAAAAAGATTTTCACCTACACCAAACGGGCCATTTCATTTATGGAGCATAGTTATCAGCAAGATAAACCCTTTTTGATTTACATGGCTCATCACGCAGTCCATGGCCCTACGAGATGCCGCCCGGCCAGCGAAGAGCTTTTCCAGTTAAATCACGCTGAGAATACACATAATAACCCAAACGATTATGCAGGAATGATGTACGATACAGATGAATCTATCGGCATGATTTTAGATAAACTTGAAGAAATGAAAATTAAGAACAATACGGTTGTAATTTTTTTATCCGATAATGGTGGTGTGCCATCAAGGTGTACTCAGGCGCCTCTCAGAGCATACAAGGGTTCATACTACGAGGGTGGAATTCGAGTTCCGTATATTATCAGTTGGCCAGGTGAATTTAAGCCGGGGCGATCTGATGTACCTGTTATGGCGATTGATTTATATCCCACTATGATGGAACTCGCCGGAGTCGAAGATATAAAAAGTCACATCGGTTCATATGCGATAGATGGCGTCAGTCTAATGCCTTTACTCAATGGAGGAGATTTAAAATCTCGCGCAATGTATTGGCACTTTCCCGGCTACCTAATAGGTAATTCTAAATACACAGGTACGCGTGATCCTGCTTATCGTCAACGTCCTGTTTCAGTTATTCGCAAAGGTGATTGGAAATTACACCTCTTCATGGAGGAATGGAGCCTTGATGGTGGTTTTGATAAATTGACTACAAATAATGCTGTTGAACTCTACAATTTGAGAGATGATATAAGCGAATCTAATAACTTGGCTAACTCAAATCCTGAAAAGAGGAATGCCTTATTAAATGAGCTTCTAAACTGGCATGAACAAATAAAAGCCCCTGTTCCCAGTGAGCTTAACGAAATGAAATCTGATCAACCGTCTTTGAATAAACGATCTAAAAGAAAAAAACGAAAATCAAAATAAAAGAATGGTGATGACATGAAAAAGTACGTGGTATTTATGTTTGTCTTTGCTGCATTTTCGCTTTATGCAGAAAATAAGCACAAAAATGCTGCCGAAGAAAGGCAAAAGAAAAAAGAAAGTATGTCTTCTAAGGAGTGGAAAGAATTTCTCAAGGAAGAAAAAGCCAAACGAGAAGCTATAAAGGCGAAGCGTGAGGCTAAGAAAAAAAAACAGGACGTCAAGAAGTCATTACACCCATCGGGAAATGATGAAAATCCTATGATACAAAAAGAAAAGCAAACTCAATTAAAGGTAGAAGAAGAGGCTGTAGAACCTAAAGTTCAAAAAGCAACTAAAAAGATTCCGGGCGTTATTAAACCTACGAAAGTTGGTCAAAAGATCTTCATATAGATGAAAGCAAAGACCCTATATTTTATGCGATACTATTTTCTAATATTTACCTTATCAATGATGTCAGGTTTAAATGCCGATACTTCTAAAAAGCGCGATTTCGAGAAACTTTCTTTACTAAAGCCCTCAGAATTACAATCTATTCCCTCTAAATGGCAAAACAGAATTGGAACTTCATTAGCTGCGCCCAAGTATCATTTTACGAACAAACCTATTCTTATTGAAGGTGTAAAAAAAACAAAAGACTTGGGGTATGAGCTCATTAAATTATTTATCCCAGAGTTAAAAATTAGTCATGATGGAAATGCGTTAGATTATTTTTACAATTCTGATTGGGAACTCAAGCAGGGAATGACTTTGAAAGAAGTTATTTCACACGAGTATTTTCAAAAAACTTTTTCGTCTGGCTTAAAAGTTTTTGCACTCGACTGTGTGCATTCCTGGGAGGCTTTTAAACATGGTGACCCTACCGTTACTGAAAAAAGCATAGAAAATGAAATGTATGAAGCGGTCATTTACTTACTCAAAAAGTATAAAAATCAGGATGTAACCTTTATTATTCAAAACTGGGAAGGGGACTGGATGATGAGAGCTGCATTTGATGAGTGGGTGACCATCGGCGTCCCTAAAAACTGGAGAGAAAAGTCTAATCTTTTGACCAAGTGGTTAATGGCAAGACAAAAAGGTGTTGATAGAGCAAGGTCCGAAATAAAAAGGTCTAAATGTAAAGTTTTTCATGCCGTGGAAGTGAATAAAGTTTTTGATGCTAAAAAGGGCGTTCCTACCGTAGCTTCTCACATACTGCCAAAGATAAAAATTGACATGGTCTCTTGGTCAGCCTACGATGGGATTAAATATGGACATGATGATGGCTCACTAATGCATGAGGGGATAGGCTATTTGAAGAAGCAAATGAGCCCGTCTGAGTACATGAATGGCAAAAGAATAGTTTATATTGGCGAGATTGGCTTAAAAGAAAATGATCAGCAGGCTAACTCAATGAAGAAAACCAAAGAGCTATGGGATACATGGATGGCGGTTTATATGTACCATGATGTGCCGTTTATTTTTCAATGGGCTCTGTATGATAATGAGTTACTTAGGCATGACCCTCAGCTTAAACCAAGTAAAGTTTATAAAAATGAGGATATGAAAGGGATGTGGCTCATCAGAGCTGATGGAACTAAGAGTTACACACAAAAGTATTTTGATGCCTTTTTAGGAAAAGCTTCAGCCAATTGATGTATAATTTCTGGTTTCAATTGCTAGATCTCAAAGGGACTTACCTGTGATGTGTGGGGAATAATAAGCGCGAATAATACTGCGTTTATTGAAAAGTTGAGATTGGTATTGGAATAATGGCTTTATTTCAAAGCCTGTTGCCAGTCTTGCTTGTTTCCTTTAGATTCCCAAAAGGTGATATCATCCATTTTAAGTGTTCCCTGAACCGTAGAAGCAATCTGAAAAGAGTTGTTAGATGATGTTTTGAACTTTGGATTATGGCATTGAAATTTGGTGACTTGGCCAAGCTGATCTTTAATTTGGACAAATAGATGTTCTTCTCCAACTTCAGCAAGAACCTCGTACCATTTATAGGGCTCTAATTTAAATCCCTTAATCTCCATATGTAGTTTTTTTGTGACTGGCTTTGCTGTATCACTTAAAAGTTGAATTCCGTTATCTCCAAAATAAATTCTAGAAACATGATGACCAAACTCGAACATAGGCGTTTTATCATTCCCCATTTTATCATCCACCTGAAACTTAAAGTTCATGATATATGACCTTGGCATTTTACCTAGGCCAATTCTAGGGAAATCACCTAAATGGCCCTTGCCAAGTTTTTTTTCTTTTTTTGGTACTCCATGGTAGCGGGCGTACCGACAAGTTCTCCATTTTTTACTTTCCAACGCGTATTTTGCTTGATCCAAAACCGAGGTTTCTTTATGGGGATTTGTTCAGAAAAGTCGGTATGGAAAAGAAGTTTACCTTTATTGAGCACGTGAGTTTCCAAGGCTAAAAGTGAATGACACAAAAAGGTAAGAGTAAAAATAAAGCGGTACATTGTTTAAACTTATTGATGATTATTAAATTGCTGCGGGGAGCGATTGAGCCTAGTTAAAATAACTTTATCGACTAAGTAAATAACACTCATACAGGAAGTTTGATATGATGACTAAAAAATATCAATAATTTCCTCTCCATCATTAACTTTAGGGCTCGCTTTTGTCGCCCCAGATTTTTTTATAACGGAAGAGGGTAAATAACGATAATAAACAGTGAGTTGCAAAGCACAGAGCGTGGTTGAATAGACTTTGTTATCAATATCAATCATGGCATTACGGTCTGTTTCAATACCTTTTGTAGCAGGACTCAACCAGTAGCCATCTGGGTGCTGATTATCGACGAGTTGTTTTTGGAATATTTTATTCCATTTCGTCCAATCACTACCCCCGCGTTGAAAAACTGCCTGAGTTGCATAGTACATCCAATAAAGATAGAAGCCGGCAGGGGCGTTGTGTTTACCATGTTCCTCCCACTTTAGTAGCTTGATATCTTCTTTCACAATGAGGTTACCTAGTCTGCGGCAGGCAGGATCATCTTGCGCACCTAAAAGCTGCATACAAAGAACACCAACGGCACGCATTGAGGGGTCGCGTTTGTCTTTGTTCTGTAAACGATAATAAAAGCCTGTTGCAGTAGCATGTTTTTTCATGTGAGCGACTGATTTTTCAATCGCAGCTGGTAGTTCAGGTACATCACAGCCCGCAACTTTTGCAGCTTTCATGGATTGCCAATTCCAACATGCATTAGAAAAATTGGAGTCTCCAGTCTTTTTATAACTATACATATAGCCACCATTTTCATGCTGATTATTACAGATGAATCTGATGGTGTTATTCATGGGTGTTTTTAGGTTAAAGTTCCCAGTCATGGCGTAGGCTTCCGATAGTGCATAAGCCACAAGAGCATGTTCATAAACATTTCTCTCTTTTGCTCTTCCTAGAGGGAAGCTACTCGTTGAGTTTCCCCACTTTGCAAGATTGGATATACCTTTTGAAACGATCTTTCCATAGCGCTTTGATTTACCTGTTTCACCATGGGCAAGATACGTTAAGACGGCAAGACTAGTCATAGAGTGAGGGTGTCCGCTACCCCAGGTGCCATCCGGGTTTTGGTTTTTTGCCAGCCAGTCAAGAGCTTTGCCAAGTGATTGTTGTGCGACACCAGAACCACCATACTTTCTTATTGCATTAGCTTTGGCGTTGGGTGAGCGGGAAGAAAACATCTTCGCAGAAGTTAACGGAGAAGTTGAGGGCTTTACATCTGACATGAGTTCTACATCGTCCATGACTTCTGCAGCAGGTGGTTCATCAGTAATTTCGTCTACCTCAGTAGCAATATCTTCTGTTACATCTACCGTTTCGGTGATGTCGGGGTTTATTGTTTCTGCCTCAGTATCCATTTCTGGCTCAGGTGGAGGAGGCGGTGGAGGAGGCGGTGGAGGAGGTTCGTCAATAACTTCTTCCATTTTTTGACTGATTTCGACATTGGCATTTTTGGCTTTTGTTTCACCTTTAAAAAATGAAGCACAAATGATAATTATGATGTGGATACAAGTCGATATTATCGGGCCGGTTAGAGTATCTTTTAACTTTTGTTTTCGGTACTGTTCCTGAATCTCTTTCAATTCTTCGGAGCTTAAAACTCCGTAAGATTCATCGTCAAATTCTTCACTCATGTATAACCTAAGTATTGCTATATAATTTAGTTTTTAGTGATTTTCTAGTGTCATTAAAGACGATTTTATATGTCAATAATTTGATCACTAAAAAATCCTTTAAGCCATATTCGATAACTGAGGCTAATGAGAGACAGTTAAATTCAAAAATACTGACTATTTTTAGTGATTTTTTTTAGCGAATATATGGACTTTGAAAAACGGCAATCATGGTATTGATGATTTTGTAGTTTTGTTGCCTCGATAAAGTTACGATTCGATCAATCTCAGTATCCATTTCGTAACCTGGTTCTTGGCCATTAATATAAGTGATGAGTTTGCGAATGAAGCAGGCGACAATTTTGCGATCTTGACTTGCCATTATTTTTTTAAAATCATGAATGTCCTCATATTTTCTACCATCGGCTAGTTGTGATGAAGCATCGACAATGTCAGCTTTTTTACTAGTAGGGCCTTTTCTTCCTTGGTTAATTTTTACATAGTGATCACGCCACTCGCCAGCGGGCCCAAAATTTTCGAAAGCCCAGCCCCAAGGGTCAATCTTTGCGTGGCAACTTCGGCAATCGGCTTGTGAGGTGTGTTTAGCTAAAGCCTCGCGAATATTTTTGGAGTTTCTGATGTCGGGCTCTTCGATCATAAGCTCGGGGGGTGGCGGAGAAGGGTGGCTGCCAAAAAGGTTTTCTTTGAGCCAAACGCCGCGGTGAATTGGCGAAGTGACTTGTGTGTCGGAGCTTAAACTTAGAATAGCTCCCATGCCTAGGATGCCACCACGCCGACCGTCTTTAAAGTGGTATTTGCGCAGCATTGATCCTTTGATGTTTGTAATGCCATAAATTTTGGCTAAATCTTCGTTGATGAATGAGTAATCGGCCTTGATGAAATCCATTAGGCTCAAGTTTTCTTTAAGCGCGTGAGCAAAGAAAGTTTTGACTTCATTTTTCATATCTATCATCAGATCTTTTCGATGAAAGTAATGGTACAAATCTGGATCTGGAGGCATAAAACCCAGCATGTTTAGTTCAAACCAAGCATTTGGGAAGTTGTCAATAAAAGCCTGGCTCTTGGGACTTTTAAGCATGAGGCGAACCAACTTATCTAAATTGGCATTTGAGTTTAATTTATTTTGCTTTGCCAGCTGCATAAGAAGTGTATCTGGCGTAGATGACCAAAGGGCGTAACTCAATTTCGAGGCCAATGAGTATTGAGGCGATGATTTTTGATTGATGTAAAGGAAGGACGATGAACTGAGAATGAGTGTAAGCCCTTCTTTAATAGCCTCCTTCATACTGGTTTTCTTGGCTAAGGAATGGGTGTAATTGATGATCGGCAAAATCTCTTTGGAGCTCACTTCCCGTCGATAGGCTTTTTGGGCAAATTCAAGCAGAGTCGTTTTTATATTTTGAGTACTAGGCTTAGCGCCGATGAGCTTGGCTTCGACTTCAGGTGGCCAGGATTTATAGTAGGGGCCCTCAAGCTTAACACCAAAGATACGCACTCTTGGTCCACGCCAGTATTTCCAGCTCCAAGAGTTTGATTTTGCCGTCGTTTCATTAGGGTATTTTTTAGCTTCGGCCTTTATCCCAGGATGAATTTCGGGGTAGCGCTTGGGAAGACTTCCATAAAACTTGAAGTTGCCATTAAGCACCATTTTAAGGCCGTCGGTATCGAGTCCGAAGCCTAAATCGGAGCCTTTGGAAACCCATGTATTTAGGGTATAAGTCTTTCGCTTATCCTGGAGGGGCTGAATGAAGTTTTTTGAGCCAATTTTTATACTCATTTTAATGGGGTCGCTTTTGTGGACTCCTATATGCTCTTCTTTATAGGGGTAATTGCGATCAATGGCTTGAGCATCGATGGTGATTTTATAATAACCTGTTTCGGGAAATTCAGGGAAGCGGGCAATACTTTGATGATGAGAAGGCGCAATTAAATCTAGGTGATCTTTACCATTGCCAGGAGATCCTTTTGTCGTCCATCGTACTTTTTTAAAATAATGGGGTTTAAAATCATATTTTTTTGACTCAGGTTTTTGGTCGTCTAAAATGAAATTGTCTAGGATTTTGCGAGCGGTGTTGAGGTAGGCGTTCATGTGATATGAACTCATACTTAAGTTCTTGGCATTGTTATTAAAGCCATCCTCATAGGCATCTTCTAAAAGTTCTTGACTGGGAGAGTTGGTGCCCAGGTGTTCGACTCCGAGCAAGTCGCGGAGCGTATGTTGATACTCCTCCAAAGTCAGTCTTTTGGTCAGTGGTTTTTTGACTTGGCTTGGTGTGGAAGCATTGTACTGAGCAATTTTAGATTTGACCCAGCTTAGCATGAGTTTACGATTTTGGGGTGCAATTGGTGCTTGATCTTCTGGTGGCATTTCATGGCTTTCAAGCTGATCTAAAACATCGTGCCATTTATCTATGTTTTTAGCTTTGACTCCACCACTTAAATCACTTAAAGAAAATTTCCCTTTAGACTTTTTAGGATTGTGGCATTCTTGACAATTTTTAATAAATAAAGAACTCGGGCGTATCGCTTCTGCGTGTAGGCCTATGGCTAGGCTTAAGAAAAAGGGGAGTAACCTAAGCATATTAAATGTCCACAGTGCCGACGCTGGTATTGAAGCTCTCGCGTTCAATGCCAAATTTATGAAGAATGCTCAAGTAGAGATTGCAGAGCATGGTGTTTTCGCCATTTTTCCTTTTCATATCGACATGGCCTTTGTGTTTTAATCCACCACCAACAAGAAGAATAGGTAAATTGCGATTACTATGTGTTCCACCATATCCCATTGAACTGCCAAACATAACGATGGTATGATCCAGCATGGAGCCATTTTGACCGGGTTCTTTTATGGCTTTTAACTTTTTAATAAAGCGCGAGACTTGTTTGAGCTGGAAGATCTCTATTTGTTGTAAGCCATTTACAGCATCGGGCTTTTTGCCATTGTGGGTGTAGGAATGATAATTGCCTGCGAGTCCAATATCTCGAGTTTTGAATTGTCCCGGAAAAGTAACTGTAGCAACGCGTGTCGAATTTGACTGCAGCCCTAGGACGAGCATATCGAAAATGGTGTTGTACTCCTGCTCATAATCGATAAAGCTGGGCATATTAAATTTTGGCTTGGCTTTATTTTGCCACTTGCGCATGGAATTAATCTCGCGGTTTAAGTCACTCAAAGAGCTTAAGTACTGATCCATTTGTACCTTGTCATCTTGACCTAAATTTCTAAATGAATAAGCGTGTTGACCATGAAGTACTTTGAGCATTTCCTGATTGCGCTGCCATACCTCGAGTTCAGCTTTTTTTTCGCTAGCTGAGCTATTATTAAAAAGCTTGTTGTACATCTGCGTCGTATTTAAAATGGGCGTGGGCACGCCAGTGCGACTCCAACTTTCTTGAATGCTTGGACCCGCACTCACGTTCAAAGTTGGAAAGCGTACTTCGCTGCGCAGGTATTCGCCAATCATTTGATCGAGACTGATGTTGCCGTCGGGATATTGACTGGCATCACGCTTTAAAATTCCCGAAAGAAAGGCCGATTCTTTGTTGTGTCCACTCTCCATTTTGTGATCTATATGAGAAAAAATAGTCATCTCATCACGAATCCAATCAAGGCACTGAAGTTCGATGGTGGTTTTATAATCCTTGCCAAAAGTTTTTGGGAAAAAGCTTTCTGGATGCATTCCATAGGGATTACCTACAACGACCAAGCGCATGGGAGCCTTTTGCTTTGGAGCTCTGTTAAAAGCTAAGAGAGGAAGTGGCAGGCTAAATCCTGTAGCTTTGATGAAATTTCTTCTGTTCACGAAAAATACCTATGCTTACGAGTTGGCAGAAAGTAATAAGACTTTTTAGACAAGTACGTAAGATTTGTAATACATGAGACAGTAGTCTGATATTTTTATTGAAATTTCTGAATAAAACAATCGAGACTTGTGTGGAAGTAAAGTTTCAAATTTTCTAATTAAGGAATCCAAAATTCTGTAGTATTCGCCTCGCTGCCAATGATGAGCAATTGACTGCCTGTTAATGTGCTAGCATGTCCATCTACATAAACGATGTTGGCTTTACTCTGATGACGGGCAATGGCTTTTTCTTTATTTGAATCGTAAATCTTAGCTTCTGAAAAATAAGATTTGAAGAGGTTGTTTTTAACGTTCCAGGCATCCATATAAAAAGCTGTTTCATTGCTGTGACTACTTGTTAATTGATAAGGAGTGTAAACTGCACCACCACTATCTATTTGGCCTAAGCGGTAGTTTTGGGAATAATTGTTGGTGTAATAAGTATCGAGCGCTGCCCCATTGGGACATTTGTAGGGACTTCCATTTTCATTACTGTTTGCTGCAGTAATCGCTGGGAGATAGCCACCTTGGGACATTCTTTTTGACCAATAGTTACTGTTTTTAGCGTCGTTAAGTGGGGCAAAATTATCGTTATCTTCAGCGTACATAAATGAAGCTGTGGAGATTTGCTTGAGCTTGTTTTGGCATACGGAACTTTGTGCTTTTTTTCTAGCTTTACTCAGTGTAGGAAGTAAGAAACTCGCAAGGATTCCAATTATCGCCACGACAACAAGGAGTTCAATTAAGCTAAACTTTGTTTTCTTCATAATGCGCTCTCATAAATTACAATTTATATAAACTTTTTCGTAACTCAGTGTTCTACAAGGACAGTAATAATGAAAAAACCTTTGGTTATTTCAAAGCCAGATCACGGGGTAAGGTATTTTTTGCTAAAGAATGATTTATGGATTTGACCACTTGCTGATGTCTTTCTCTCTTTTTGGAATATTTCCCACAAAGGTTCCACTTGCTTGAACTTTTTCGTAGGCCGCACGCATTTTTTTGACATCCTTTGTTTCCTGATAAGTTTTAAAGACTGGGCTGACAAAATCTTTTGTTTTTTCCATATTGGTGGCCATGGCCTTACGGAATTTATTCATAAGTTCTTTGTATTCGGGATTATTTGCTAAATTGTTAAAACCATAGGGGTCTTTTTCAAGGTCATAGAGCTCTTCTGGAGCACGTCTTAAAATAAATTCAGCGCGTTTATTCCAGTAGGGATCAGTTTTTCCTTGTTGCACTATGGATGTGAAAAAGTTGCCGCCGAGTGAAGAGGTGGCGTAGAGTCTTTTTCCAGTGTAAAAACTGTTGAAAGTATAAGAGTACTTATGATCAAGTGCGGTGCGCATATTGTAGTGACTGTTGCCATTTTTAGCATAAAAATACGTAAAAAATAGTTTGTTTCGATCTTTTAATTTTCCGCCACTAAATACTGCCTTTAGACTTTGACCATCAAACCCTCCTGGTGATTCTATTTCAGCTAAATCAAGCATAGTGGGGAAAAGGTCAAGTACAGAGCTAAATTCTTTATGAACAGAACCCGCTTTAATTAAAGTAGGGTATTTTATGATCATTGGCGTTTTTGTGCTGTTTACATAGGCATTCGCTTTTGCGGAAGGCGCACCCATTCCGTGATCAGAAAGAAAAACAATCATAGTATTGTTCTGCAAACCTTTTTCTTGAATCATGTTCACTAGACGACCAACTAAATCATCGCATCGACGAACAGAACAGTAATAATTGGCCAATTCATGACGGATCTCCTTAGTGTCTGGTAGGAAGGCAGGAACGATCATGTCTTGAGGTTTAAAAACTTTACTGGGGTGAGAGTTAGGGTTTTTCCCCTTGTGATTTCGTTGCTTTTTGCCTTCGTTTTTCCAATTGTAATAAGGGCGGTGAGGATCATGTGAGTTTACGATGAGGTAAAATGGTTTGTCTTCATTAATTGCTGAGTCCGCAAAGGCGGCGGCCTTTTTGGTGATCTCTTCTGTATTGCGCCCCACTTCTTCCGCATGATCCCAGGGTGTGTCTTTATAGGGTGTACTATGACCAACCTTACCGAGAATGCCGACTTTGTATCCATTCTTACTTAAAACAGATGGTATCGTGGGAACATTGGGAATGGTAAAGTGGTGAAAGCCCTCTCCTCCGCTTCTATGTGGGAGGCGCCCTGAGTTGATGGCGTTTCGAGAAGGCATGCAGACAGTTGTCGCCACATGAGCGTTGGCAAAGCGCATCCCTTCTTTAGCAAGTTGATCAATCTTGGGGGTAGTTTCTTTGATTTCGGCACCAAAACAACCAACACTGTTCCAATTCATATCATCTGCTGTAATGAAAAGGAAATTAACTTTTTCTTTTGAATACATAAGGTTTGTAAAGATTAAGAATATACAAAAATATCTCATTAATTATTTTTCTCCGTAAAGTGTGTTTTTAAAATTTTCTAGAATAGTAGATGTCCCGTAAATATTGATCGGGAAAACTGTTAACAGAAGTTTTTCTTCTGAATGATTTTAATCCTGCTTATTTTAAGACCTTTACGTTTTTGATGAAACCTGAAAGACAGTAGTTGAAATAATTTTAAAAAATCACTGCTGTCTTTTTATATACTTTGGATTCGTATAGGTCTACAAATTAAGACGGAAGGTTTTTTCATGAATCGAAGACATTTTTTGCAGGGCGCCGGCGTGCTATTAACTTTACCAATGCTTGAGACTTATGCTAATGAGAAGAGTGCAGGGGTGCCGCTTCGCCTTATGTTTATTGGCTTTCCGTGGGGAGTAACTAATAAAGATAATTGGTTTCCAAATTCAACAGGTAAAAATTTTCAGATTACAAAAGGTTTGAAACCGCTTGAGAAACATAAAGATGATCTCACCATCTTTAAAAATATTTCGCCCTTGCACAATGCTCATCACCCCCATAATACCCTGGCTTATTATTTGACCTGCATGAACTTTAGGCAGCCTAAGGATGGGGCTTATGATTTAATTTCCTGTGACCAACTCGCCGCAGAAAAACTTGGGAAGGATACGCGTTATTCCTCACTGCAATTAAGTTGTTTAGGCAATGAAGGTGCAGGAGCTGGTTTGTCTTTATCCTGGGATAAATATGGCAAGCCTGTGCCTGGTTATACTGATCCAGTAGCCTTGTTTAATGAGTTGTTTGGGGACGGCAAAGTGACCGTTGAACAACGTCGCCAAATGATTCAAAAAGAAAGAAGTATCATGGATGCGTTTCGTTACCAGAGTCGTCTTTTAGAGAAAAGAGTCTCAAAAACGGATAAGGATAAACTAGATGAGTATTTTACCTCTATCAGACATATAGAAAAAAACTTGGCAAAATCGGAGCAGTGGATCGATACACCAAAGCCTAAAGCGGGGGTGCCACGACCCAAAAAAGGTTTGCAAGGAAAAGAGCAAATAAAAGTGATGTATGATCTCATGGTGGCGGCACTTCAAACAGATCTAACACGAGTCATATCCTATAGACAACCGCTCAACGCCTTGTTAAAAGAGTTGTCTTTAAGTAATGCTCATCCCATTAATCATCACGGTGGAAACAGTTCGTTAATAGAACAATCCATCATCAAAGATCAGGCTCAGAGTGAGTTGTTTTCGTACTTAATAGATCGTTTGAAGGCAACTAAAGATTTTGATGGTTTGAGTCTTTTCGACAATACAATTTTGACTTATGGCAGTGGTGTTCGTAGTGGTCATATGAATGCCAAATTACCCTTGATTGTAACCGGGGGAGGGCAGGGTAAGATTAAACCCGCAGGGTATGTTGAACTCCAAGAGGGTAAAAATCGCTTGAGCAACCTTTGGCTAACACTCTTGCAAAGTGCTGGATTGGAAATGGAGACCTTTTCTCATAGCAATAGCCTCATAGAGCAAATACGCGCATGAAATACTTTATTCTAACTTTGTTTTGTTTGGCCTCACTTCAAGCCGGTGATTTTGAGCAAACAATTAAGCCCTTTTTTGAGCAGCACTGCATTTCATGTCATGGTGTTGAGAAACAAAAGGGGAAGTTGCGTTTAGATAATATCTCTATGAATTTTTCAAGCTTAGAGAGCGCCGAGCAATGGCAATTCATTTTAGATGAATTAAATGGTGCGACAATGCCACCTGAAGATGAACCGCAGCCATCAAAAAAAGAATTGACCGAAGTTCTTGAGGTCTTGACTTACGAAATAGAGAAGGCCAAAAAACACCATTATGGGAAAAACCGTGAAGTAGTGATGCGTCGCCTTAATAAACGTGAATATATCAACACCATGTTTGAACTCACTGGAGTGCGCTTTGATGAAAAAGATATAATCGACGATCAATCAACTGCAGAATACGATAATCATGGTGAAGGTCTTTATGTTTCTTCTTTTTTATTAGGGAAATATCGTGAATATGCCAATGAAGCCTTAAGCAAAGTTTTTGCTCAGGAAGCGCCAAAAGTCACAAGCTATAAAAAGAAAAATTTGGCTCAGGAAAAAAATGATTGGATTAAAAAGAAGTTGGCAGGATTTGAAAAGGATAAGTCTCAAAGCAAAAAGAGTTCAGGGAAAAAGGGCCGAGTCGAAGAGCAAAAAGCCGAGTATGATTATCTCAAGGCTTACCTGAAGCAAGCTGAAGCTCAAAAGGGGCTTGTCATTGAACATGACCAAGAAGTTAAATTTACGACGAAAGAGGGCAGAAATGGCTTATTTAATGGCTTGGGAAATTATAAAATAGCGATCGAAGCTCAGCTAAAGAATCTCAAAACTGGGGATAAGGCCTATTTAGTCATTGGGGATCGTCACTTAGATATTTCCGAACTGTCGACTAAGAAGCAAGTGCTTGTTTTTGATGTTTACTGCAGTATAAAAACAGTTTTTAAGCTAAAGTTTTTCGCGAGTCAGACGCAACAGAACAGGGGAAAACGAAAGAGGAAAAATAAATCCAAAGGTGGTTTTCCCGATATAAGTGTGGGGGGACCTAAGCTCATTTTAAGTTCTTTCGCTATAGAACACAGAGAAACGGGAGCTACTGAAGCTTCTTACAAAAAGATTTTTCCAGTTGGTAAAAAAAGTAGCGAATCACATGAACGTTACGCAGGTAAAGTGATCAAACATTTTGCACTTAGAGCTTATCGGGGACGTCAGATTACATTTGATTTTTATAAGTTTTTGATGGGGATATATAAAGAAAATGTAAAAAATGGCATGGACGAAATTGCGGCCATAAAGGAGCCATTAGTGATCATCCTTTCCTCACCAAAGTTTGTCTACCTAACAGAAGCCTCCGGCAGTAGTAAGAGTATTTCTGATTTGGAATTGGCGATACGACTTTCTTACTTTCTGTGGAGTGCCCCACCAGATAAGGAGTTGTATAAGCTAGTTTCTAGTAGGGAATTAAGAAGTAAAAGTGTTTTAAATCAACAACTTATAAGAATGCTAAAGGATCCCCGTTCACGAGCCTTTAGTGAGGGTTTTTTCAAGAAGTGGTTGGAGATGGAGAACCTAGATCTTATCGAAGTTAAAAATGCTCATGACTCGGGCCCGCAAAAGTACAGCCTGCAATTGGAACAACTCTTAAAACAAGAACCTCTTGAATTCTTTAGAGCTTTAATTCTGCGCAATTTGAGTATAAGCAATTTGTTGGATTCAGAATTTTTGGTATTAAATCAAACTTTGGCATCCTACTACAAGCTACCAGTAAAGGTTTCGGAGAACAAATTTCAAATAGTGAAATTGCCAAGTGACTCTCCCAGGGGAGGGCTTATGGGAATGGGGGCAATTCTTGCAATGTTGGGCAATGGGGATAGAAGTTCACCCGTCTTGCGCGGGAATTTTGTTTTGACAAAAATGATGGGCATGGCATCGCCTCCGCCTCCGCCTAATGTGCCAGATCTGGAAATTCAAACTCAGGGCAATATCAAAGATAAGTTAAAGGCGCACCAGGAACAAGCTCAATGTGCTTCTTGCCATAAAACAATTGATCCAGCGGGCTTTGGCTTGGAATCCTTTGATCAATCAGGTCAATGGGTGGGGATTAATAAACAGAATAAAAATGTAGTCGAAGGCAAACTTCCGGGTTTAGGCTCCTATAAAAATTATTTTGAGCAACGAAAATTACTTTTGAATAATAAAGATAATTTTGCTAAGGCCTTCATTGAGCAATTGTGCTCCTATGCCTTCGCACGGAAAGTTGGATTTGCTGATGGGGCTTTAGTTGACCAGTTATCGGCAAAGGCAAAAAGCAATGACTATAAGCTAAGAGATATTATTTCTGATATAGTTCTTAGCAATGAATTTACTATGAAATAGGAGAGCAAAATTGAGATTACATTTAATATGTCTTTCTGTATGTCTGTTGATGTCCAGTTATAATTCTGTAAATGCAACAACTGAAAATGACTGGAAGGATTATTCACCGAGCAACTTTGAAGAAGATTGGGAACTCAAAGAAAATGGTTTTAATAGCCGTCGCTTAAATAAAAAATCACCCAAAAATTTTAGCGTAAAAGAAGATGCTTTTGTGGTTGAATCCCATTATCAAAGCATAGGAAAGTTTCTCTGTACAAAGAAGACTTATAATAACTTTATCTTCGAAGCGGAAGTCATGACAAGTGATCTTAGAAGCTGTGCCTTTGTGGGTTATCATGGTCAGTTTCTGGATACTCAGTGGAAGGGAAAGGGGCGCAAGTATAAAAGCCTTCACGGCTTTTCTTATGGTTTCGGCAATTGGCCAAAAACGACTGGTGAAGCCGAGATACGTTATACGGGGAGTAAGAGTCTGATAGCAGATCACAAAGAAGTCGAGTTTCAAAAAAACAAATGGCACAAAGTCAAAATTGTTGTGAAGGATAACTCAATTCAACATTGGTTCGATGACCTGTTAGTTGCGGAACTCAAAAACGTGAGAGAGACTCTAGAAAAAAACAGTTTAGTAAAAAGTGAAGAGCCCATGAGTGGTCCAATTGTACTTGGTATGACGGGGCATCCTAAAGGTCAAAAACAAGTCATTAGTGTTAAATGGCGAAATGTTAGGGTCAAAGCCTTATGATTCGGTTCTTACTAATCATTTTTATCATTCCCTTTGCTAATGCGGATCAGTATTTTTACCTCTCTAAAAAGAGTGAAAATCTGATTGAACAGTACCTGCTCAAAGATAATGGCGATTTACATTTGCTTAATCAACTGGGTATTCCAGGTGGCCCGGGTGGACTCACGCTTTCACCCGATGGGAAACACCTTTATTTCTCGATCAGCAATGAGAGTTCAAGTGAATTGGGAACAGCTCTGATCGGGGATCAAGGTAAGCTCACTTTTTTAGGTAAAGCAGCTATCGCAAGTGGTGGTAGCGGTACTATTTCTAGATGTGGTCGTTTTTATTTTAAGTATAATTACAAAGCTAACACGGTTTCGGTATTGGAGATGAAGGATAATCTTCATACGGGCAGGCAGTTCCAGGAGATCACGACAACTAAAAACCCTCATGATATCGGAGTTTCCAATGATGGGGCATTGGTATTTGTCCCCCATAATGGGCATAATCGACTTTATCAATTTAGTCTTAATGCAGATTCCGGTAAACTTCAGCCTTTGAGTACACCATATATCGAGGGGGCAAAATTTGAAGATAAGGGTTTTTCGGCTTTTCGTAGCTTGGCTTTTCATCCCCACAAAAATGTCCTTTATTGTACCTATGAAAAGGGGGGTGGGCTAGCTTCTTTGAAGTATGATGAAAATGGCGTAAAACTTTGGCAGGAGTTTTCGACTGTTGATGAGGGAGTTCATGTCCTGCCCACAACAGTAGTTTTATCTCCTAATAATGAATTCTTGTTCACACCCAATAGGGGGACAAAGAAAAAAAAGTCTCCTACATCAATAACGACGTTTCGCCTTGATCCCCAAAGTGGTGAGGTTATATCTCGAGTGGGTACTTTTGAAATACCCGCTAAAGGCCCAAGGGGAATTATTGTGGATAAAAGTGGAGGGTTTTTGTTTACCTCATCGGTGAAAACTGACATGACCTATCAATTTAAAATTAATAAGGATGGGTCTTTGAAGTTATTTAAGGAACATAAAATTGGTTCAGGTTCAATGTTAATTCTTTAAATATCGAAGCTTAAAATAATTTTTTATTTTTTTTTGTATATAACTGTCTCTTTTGCTGTTTTGATTTCGAACTTGTTTATTAATAATAAGCTAAGAGAGTCACAAAAATGAAAAAATTCACCTTAATTGAACTACTTCTTGTTGTCGCCATTATCGGTATTTTGGCCTCCTTACTTATTCCAGGCTTATCAAAGGCTAGGCTCAAAGCAAGAGCAGCTGTTTGTAAATCAAATCTTAAAAATATTTCTTTAGCAACAACTCTGTACCAAGAAGATAATAATGAATATTATCCAAGTTTTTCTGGACTAGATTCCTCTATTTCTGAAAATAATGGGACTCATTGGTTCGGACAAAAAGGAACACAGGCTAAACACGCAATGGATGTAACGGAGCGCCCTGTGAACACTTATTTGGGGCATGATTCTGACGGTGAAGAGGTGCCAGTAGCTAACTGCCCAATTGCAGAAAGTAATGGGTATAAATATTTCTCCCAAAAAGGTTGTTATTACCATGGAGTACAAAGGAAAGAAACTGCTGACGATTTAGATTCTGACGAAGGTAGCTTAAGAAGTTCTGATATTTATAATACCAGCACCATGGCGGCTATAGTTGAGAAAGACTATTATATATGGATATTTGAGCCAAGTTCTCAATATTTACGTTTTAATCATGAGCCGGGAAACCCAAGGTTTGTAGCTGCTTTTGTCGATGGCCATATTGCCGAGAATAATGTAATCAGCGGCGAGGGTTATCAGTTCAAATCAAGTCGTATTAACCTTATTAATTTCGAGTAATTTTAGGCGTAAGATAATGGTGAGTTAAGTCATGTTTTACTAATTAATTTCTCTAAAGGATTCGAGTAGACTAAAAATGGGTGGATTTTGATAGTATATTTATTTGAGTTCGAAATAAATTTAGTGTAATTAATGCTGAGTATAAAAATTGAATGTGTATTTTAGTAACAAACCAATACTTAATTAAAGAGTTGAATTATGAGTGAAAATAATTGGAATACTCGCCTCTCATTATTGCAAAGAGCTAAAAATCCGAATGATCATCACGCTTGGGATGAATTTACTTTTTATTACTCAAATTTTGTTAAAGTGGTCTTAAGTGAGATGGGGGTGAATTCAAATGATAAAGATGACCTTTCTCAGATCGTTCTTCTCTCCCTATGGAAAAGTCTCCCAACTTTTGAGCTGGATAAAAGCAAGGCTCGTTTTCGGACTTGGATGAGTACAGTAATACACAATAAAGTTATTGATTATTACAGAAAAGTTAATAGTCAGGCAAACAAGACTTCAAAGTTCTGGGATGAAAATAAGAAACAACTTTCTGTTGTTCAGCCTGATATAGAAAAGATTATTCAAAATGAATGGGAAGTTTATGTCGTCCAGACGGCTCTTGAACGTATTCGAAATAATTTCTCAGGTAAAGCTATGGCCGTTTTTGAAATGAGTATGGATAACGTACCCTCAACCGAAATAGCTGAGAAATTAGATATTGCATTTACGTCAGTAAGTAAGCTTAAAAATCGCGTTAAAGAAAGGCTTGTCGTTGAGATTTCTAATCTCAAGTCAGAAATGTATTTATTTGGAGAATAAAATGCCAGATGATAGGGCTTTGGCAAAAAAATTAAAAAATTTCTTTCATGAAGAACCCGCTGATTTTCAAGACTCTCCAATTTATTCCGAGCTCAGTGATATTGAAGAGCGTTATACTGAATTAAAGCAGGTGGCTACCGGAGGAATGAAATCAATTAAACGTGCCTTTGATTTATCAACCTCTCGTTACATAGCCTTTGCAGAATTAGGTAAGCCCAACGATAAACATTTGTATGAAGTTTTTTTAAGAGAGGCACGCCTCACCGCTTTACTTGAGCATCCAAATATTATTTCAATTCACGATGTGGGACTTAATGATTTGGGGCAACCTTATTTTACCATGGATCTTAAAGAAGGGGACTCATTGGGGGAAATCTTTAAAAACTTAAATACCAAAGACGAGGAGTATTTAGAGACTTATTCATTGCATGAACTCCTTATGATTTTTGTCAAAATATGTGAAGCTATCTCCTATGCCCATTCTAAAAATATTATCCACCTAGACCTTAAACCGGACAATATTCAGGTGGGGCATTTTGGTGAAGTTCTCGTTTGTGACTGGGGACTAGGCAAAATATTAAATAATACAGAAATAGTAGGTGTTGAAGAAACATTATTAGAAGTTGACTTATTAAATCATATAAGTTCTAAAAATAAAGTAGTTGGCACACCTGGTTATATGTCTCCTGAGCAAATTAATCTGAATGGAGAGTCTGATAAACGCTCAGATATCTATTCTTTAGGCTGTATTCTGTATTCGATATTAACTCATCATCGACCTTTGGAAGGTAGTGTTGAATATATACTAAAGAGCACCTTAAAGGGGAATGTTAGAGACCCTCAATCGCTAGTTGATTTCTCATTACCAAATAGCTTGATTGCAGTGGTGAAAAAAGCCATGGCCTTAGAACCCGATCATCGTTATAGTAGCGTACTTGAGCTCAAAGGCGATATTCAAAAATACTTGGCAGGCTACTCAACATTGGCTGAAGATAGTAACCTGTATAAAGAATTTAAACTTTTTATAAAACGCAATAAAGCGACTTCTTTTGTTAGTTTTTCGGCATTACTAGTGATTGTTTTTATAAGTTTTTATTTTATAGATGCCCTTAAAAAAGAAGTCAATGAGACGAGAATAGCTAGCGAAAAGGCACAATCTGCTGCAGCTAAAGCGAGTAGTTTACTCGATGAACTAACCTCGACTTTTTTGGAAGAAGCTGAGCTCGCCTCAAAAACCTTTATCTACCAATATCCATCTGAATCATTGGCCCGAACTCTTGATCAGTCACAAAAGATTTTGACAACAATTCCAGGGCATCCAGTTGCGCAAGAACACTTTATTTATGCGCTATTTATTATGCAGCGTTTTGATGATGTACTTCGTTCTCCATATACAAATAATTATCCTGAAATTTCACAGCTATGTGAAAAATATGCGCCATTAATTAGTGCAAAAACAAATCAATTGACGCCAATAAACCTTGCTCAATTGATTGGGGAATTAAAGGGCAAAGTCAAGAATCATTATTCAGTAGGTGAGAAGATGTTGGCTTACGTTTCTGAAAAGTCAAAATATACAGCTAGCTTTGGACATGTAGTGAAGGAACTCATAAAAATTCTTAATCCGCAATGGGATGGTAGTGGTTATGAGTATTCGAATAATCGTAACAAACTGGATTTAACTTCCCCTCAAATTAAGTATCTGAAAGGTTCGGATGACGAGAGTTCAGGCCAATCAATCTTAAGATTTATGCGGATAGATAAGTTGAATCTCAAAGGTTCAGCAGTAGAAGATTTAGCTCAACTCAAATCCATCAAAATCCAAACACTAGATATTAGAGACACTCCAATTAAAGACTTAAACAAGCTTTATACATTAAAAAAACTCTCTGAGTTGGTAGGCTATGAAGGGCAGTTAGATGATAAACAAATATCTAAATTACCAAGATCAATCCGAGTGAGAGTAGTTGAAGTCGTACCTAAAGAGTAGAATCAATTAAGTAGCTAAGGCAGTTGGAAGACTGCAAAGCAGCTTATTTACCGGTTCAAGGACCGGCAGGCTCTTGCGGGGAGCGTGAGGGGGGACAGGTCCCTCATGTGCGAAGCATTAAAGAAAACGACTAGCAGTACTATCTACCCAATCGAAAAAGTAAATGACTGTGATGGGATGAGGTAAGTTATGATACGCGATAACTAGCTTAATGAATTTAATTTTATTTAGTGTCTTTTTTTGTCCTAAACATTCGAAATAGGTCTACAAAGAATATTCATATTATTAATAACGCTTTTTGTTAGCTGGAGATCTATCACCATGAATTTCACAAAAATACTCTGTTCCTTATCAATAGGGATTTTGAGCCTAAGTGCTCAACAGGGTCACCTGAACGAGGCGCTAAAATACGCCGACCCTTTTTATGGTAATGCTGGTACGGATATCCCACCTGCAAAGGGCGTGGCAGCAGCCTGGAACTGGGAAAAAGCCCAGCAGGGGAATACGCACCCTGGGCCGCAAATGCCCTTTGGTATGGTATCAATCATTCCTTACACCGGTGCTTATCCGACTGGCTATGGAGCTAATAAAAAAACTTTTACTGGTAAAGCTCAGTACTTTGATAAGTATAAAGATGCTGCCTATGGCTTTACTCACATGCAGCAATCAGGCACGGGTACAATAGGAATTTATTATAATTTTCTTCGCGTTAGTCCTACGACAAACTACAACAAAGAAACACGTAAAACTCGTTTTAAAATGAATGAGCAAAATGCTCATCCAGGTTATTTCAACTGCACTATCGCTGAAAATGATGTGAAGGTCGAATTAACTGCTTCGCAAAAAGTTGGCTTTCATCGTTATCATATCCCAGCGAATATGGAGAGCCCACAAATTTCTATTGACTTTTCTGAGGGGGGCTTAGATACACGTGAGGATAATGTTCGTAATGTCAAAGCGCAGAAAGAAAGTGAGACACTTTTAACAGGTGAGTTCAATCATATAGGTTTTAATTATTATTTTGCCGTCAAGTCGAGTGTTTCCTTTAAAAATGGTTCCTTCTATCATGTGATTGGAGAAAGGCCAGAGCGAAGTAAAGGCAATAATAAGAAAAGAAAAGTTGTGATTCCAAACCCAGATCCCGAAAAGTCCACGGATAAAGCTGAAATTAAAATCAATAAACTTACGAGAAAAAATAGCCGTATGTTCTATCTCGATTATGTCTTTGACGCAGAGCCTGGCTCCAATATTGAGTTAAAGATTGCCTTTTCGTTCAGGTCTGTTGAGCAGGCCAAAGCCAATCTTATGAGTGCACCAAACTCATTTGACGAAGCCAGGTCTCAAGCAGAATCGACTTGGGAGCAATGCCTTACACGACTTGATTACAAGGCTAAGGATGAGCGCGATAAAAAACTGTTCTATTCCAACCTCTACCATTCATTAGTCAAACCATCCATTTGCGATAATGAGAGCCCATTTTGGGAAGATGAAGTTTTTGTTACGGATTTTTCAACTCTTTGGGATGTGTACAAAACGCAAATTCCTCTGCTTGTTAAATACTACCCAGAATACGGATCAAAAGTTATTAAGGGCATGATTAATGCCATGGATACCCATGGTTACTTCCCTTGTGGTTATCAGAAGTGTGACCCCAAAAACATGAAGAAATTTGACGGTCAATGTACGGGCATGGAGTGGGTTACGCTAGCCTATGCCTACAAACACAAGGGTAAACTTGGTGGCATTGACTGGAAAAAAGCATTGAAAAATGCGGATAAATTTGCTCAGATGGACCGCGTGCAAGAGATACTTAAAAATGGTCATGCTGAGGGTTTATCTAATACCCACACCCTAGATGTCTCCTCTGCCTTTGCGGCGATTTGTTTTATTGCAAAAGGAGAGGGTCTTCAAAGCCTATATGATAAATATGCAGAACACCGCAATATTTGGCAAAAAGTATATGACTCTGAAACCGGTTTGCTCAAAGAGGGCGACTACTATGAAGGGACTCAGTGGAACTATTCTTTCCGACCGCATTTTGCCATGGAGGAGCGCGTGAAATTAGCCGGTGGAAAAGAAAAATTCACGGAACTTTTGGATACCTTTTTTGGTTTTAAAGATATTGAAGCTGGTACAGTTTCACCAGATGGAATAGAGGGCTTCCCACGTCAGTTACGTAAGTTTCGCTTTGAAGGACTCAACAACGAATGTGATATGGAGGCGCCTTATGCCTATCAATGGTCTTCGAAGCCTGAAAGAACTCAGGAAGTTATAAAAGCAGTTATGAAGTACCAATTTCAACCGGGTCCAAATGGCATTCCTGGTAATAACGACAGCGGTGGAACGAGTTCTTGGTGGGTGCTTAATGCGATTGAGGATTTTCCCTTAGTAGAGAACTTTGAGGACTGATTTTATATCAAACTCTGATAAAAAATGCTCTTTACAGATTTTTGTTAGATCTTTTCTCTTTTATTGTTGATAATTAGCGATTAATTTATAAATATGTGTGCTTCGCCAAACATTTCGATTCTTGTTTGACTCCAGATAATTTGATTTGTATTTCGATTCTTAGATTCGTTTACTTTGCGTTCCACATTTAAGATAAGATTGATTCGCATGTGTGCTATGCGTCGCATTTAGATAATTCTCGACTTTGTATGTTTGACATGCATTTAGATAAAAAGATTCTTCGCATTCTTAATGCTCTAAATCTTTATTTTTATTCTACTCTAACGACCGAGATTAGGGATTTCGAGCGAAGCGAAGAAATTCCTCTGCAGCTCATGGTTATAGATCGTTTTTTATATCGTGGATCTAAGGCCGTTTAGACTTTTGTTGAATAGTTGAGAAGAGTGGTGAATTGTTAGTATTTCAGGGCGCTCTTTTTCTATTCTATAGATAATGCGATAATTACCTAAAATGATTTCTCTGATATTAGGTACTTCAAACTCAGGAATCATTCTTCCTGACTCAGGAAAAGTCTCGAGTCGTTCAACTGTGTTGAACAATTCGGTAACAAATATTTTTGCGTAAAATTCTGAATCTCTAGCAATGAATTCAGCTATAGCTTCTACATCTTCACTAGCTTGTGTACTCCACCTTATTTCAGCCATTTACCAAGTCTATTCTTTACTTCTGTATGTGATAATGTTTGCCCTGCATCAGCTTGATTAATACCTTTTTTAATTTTAGATATTAAATATAATTTTTCAATCGCTGCTTCTACGCTTGTTTCTTCAGGGAGATCCTGAACGGCTTTTATTATAGTTGATCGTTGTATAGCTACAGACATGATGTTCTCCATTTGTTGTACTATAGTTCTGTACTTATATATTTACCATATAGTTGTGGTTTTTTCATTTTATTCTATAACGATTTAAATGAGGGAGATTTGAGTGGAACGAAAATCTTCCTTCGATTTGTTGGTTAGATCTTTTTTTCGTATTTTATTTCTAAGATTTTATTACCTGAAACAGTGTAGTAATGAATTATATTTTTAGATTTAATATAAACATAATTTTGTTTTTTTGAATGATAAATAATTTGATCATTACAGTATAGTTGTACAATGGAACGAACACTTCCTTCTGCAATATGTTTCATGTTTCGTTCCCACTTGAAATAGGAATAGTTGTCCATTTTTGATGTAAAGAGTAGTATGACGGCATCCATTGAAGGCTTTGTTTTTTGATTTTGAATAACCATTTCTACAAGGTTGTCTTTCAAACGTGTCTCTTCCCATGTAGACGTAATGTTATCAATGAATACCTGATCAGACTGATCTACTTCCTTAAGAGTGAAAGTAATACTGTCATCTTGAGCTTTAGTTTCTTCATAGATATTTTTGATAAATACGTTGAGGCCTATAAATGCGCTTAGGATTAATACTATAATTATTGTGATTACTGCGAATATTTTCATTGTTTTTTATTTGATCTAACGACTTAACTGAGGGAGATCCGAGCCTTAGCGAGGATCTTCCTTCCAGTTTTTGGTTATGAGTTTTCTATTATGCTAATCCAACACTCATTATTTCATTTTTTATATTCAAAGAAACACTGATTGAATGTTCAGTAAATAAATCATTTACTGTATTTATATATACTTGTACGGGGTACTCGTATGGATCATCTTCGTTATAATCAAAGACTATACCTTTGTAATATAACCTTTTGATAAAATCTTTTTCCGTTAATTCTGGTAACCTTTCTCGAGTTTCCACAATTTCTATTTCGTCTCCTTTTTCACCAGGATACTTTGCATAGAATTCTGAAATGGTTAAACCATTCCAGTAAACTTCGTCAAATCTCCAACCTTCATTATATGTATTTAAAAGTTTATCAGATGCACTTTTGTAAATGAAGTCCAAGTTACTTTCTACATATTTAATGATTTCTTCAATTATATCAAAAGTGTATTTGTTTAAAAATTCTTCATAAATAGAGTAATCATAGTGATCGTTTTTTAAGAAGTATTTTTCGTCTTCTTCATTGAAGACAAATATGCCATATATATTTTCAAGGTTTTCTTTCATATTATATTATCTCATAACGATTTAAATGAGGGAGATTTGAGTGGAACGAAAATCTTCCTTCGATTTGTTGGTTAGATATTGTCCGTTTCTTTATTTCTTTTTACAGTGAATGCTCTATATCCATAAACTAGACCGAATGAAGTAAATAAACCTGTGATTATCATACTTGTCGTTTGAGCAGAGTTTTGTCTTGTGTTTAGTGATTCTTTTTTAGAAATTAAGTTCTTTCCAAAAAAGCCAGATATGCATAAAAAAACTATACATAGGATTAAATTTTGCTTCATTTCTTACCTTAAATTTTATGATTATCTAACGACTTAAATGAGCTGTATTTTCTATTTAAAATTTGATTCAAAACGAAAATATCAGTTCGATTTTTTGGTTAGTCATGTTCATTACATGCGGAAACCCCATAGACCATTTTTCATTTCATACAATGTATAAGTTTGTCCTGGTTTCCCTTTGAAGTTTGCACTTTCACCAGTTTCAGTGGGTTGTACCCATTTTGGATCTGTTTGTGAAAAGTTTGGTTCTGTGTTTTGTACAGATTTAAAGAATAGAATCATTTCTTCATATTTTTTTTCATTAGAAATGTATTTTGTTATTTTATTAATCACTTCTTGTTTATCTTCTTCATTTTTAAATTTATGAATTTCTGTATATCTTTCGTTAACAAGTTTAGTAATGTTTTTAGTTTCATATAAATCTATGATTGCTTCTAACCCCTCTTGTGGGGTTTCTTCATTTTGTTGTGAGCATGATGTTAATAAACAACTAATGCATAAGGCTAATAGTACGTTCAAACTAGTGGTCATGTTTTACTCGCCGTCCATATTTGTAAAGCGGTATTTACCATCAATTTTTTTAACAAAAAAATCTCCTGTCGTTTCTCCCTCAGATTTTATGATAATTTGTCGCGAACCAGTTTCCTTATAGTCACGTGATTTTAAATCAAACCTTTTAGTTAGATCTAATTTCTTTATACTCTCAAATTTTCTCTTGGGAGCAAATTTATTCGTAATTAATTCTTTTTCCGTATAAATAGCTGTAAAATCTTTTAAAGTCATTTGTCCGCTATTTACCTTTTTAAATGTATTGATCAAAAATTCTTCGGGACTATCTGCTACCGGCACATAACCATCGAGCACATTTCCTACGATCTTATTTTCATTTTTTTTTATTTCTGTAGTTGGAGCTGATGATGTCTCTGTTTGTTCCGAACAAGAAAATAAAAAGAAACTTATGAAAGATATAATTAAGTATTTGTTCATGATGTTTTTCCGTTGTTGATTTTTTTGACTAACGTTTTAAATGAGGGAGATTTGAGTGAAACGAAAATCTTCCTTCGATTTGTTGGTTAGGATTCTTACATTTCTATCCATTTTAAATAACATCTATATATTTTACCTTTTTGAGTTACAAATATTTTGCTATAATCGTTGCCATTCACTCTAGCTACTGAATATAATCCAGATGTAGCATTTTCTGCTTCTTTCCATAATTTACCATTTCCGTAAATTGGGAACTTTATATTGTCCTTGTTATCTACACTATATTCTATTTTTTCTTCTTCATAAAATGGTGAATGGTACCAAAACCATTTTATATTTTCTTTTGGTATATCAAATACTATTTCCATCCCATCATCTTGAAAACCAGGGGAATAAGTGAAATCAATGAATTCAATTTCTTGATCATATATAATTCCGGCCAAATTGAGTGCCTCTCGTTCAGTTTTTGGTTCTTTCGTAGATGTAACTTCTATAAAGTCACATGACGATACAAGTGCTAAGAGTATGATGAATATTGTTTTCATATTTTATATCCTAACGACCGAGATTAGGGATTTCGAGATTGGCATCTAAAAATGTTTCATTTTTTTTGCCAAGCGAAGAAATTCCTCTGCAGCTCATGGTTAGGTGTTGTTTTTATGCTCAATTTCGTCTAAATTCAGCTTTATCAGTGGTTCACTTGTTCGACTAGTTACAATTAAAAAATTATCTTCAAAAACAATGTCTTTGTATCTATAGTGGAATGCTAGTTCATCAGGATCTGTTTTTAAAATTATTTTTGAATAAACACTTTCTTTTGATTTTTGTATATCTAGTTTTAAAACGAACTCACTAACCGTGAGGGTTTGCTCGAGGATAATTTTTAATTTTTTATCTTTATTTATTTTCTTTTTATAAATGAATTTATTTATGGATCCTTCATTTTCAAAATCAGTTATTATATCAAATAATTTATTTGCTTCTTGATTACAGATATTAGGTTCATTTGTGATATGCTCTTTCAAAAAATTTACCATGTAAGCATTGTATTCATGTTCTTTTAAAAGGTCATATGTTTCAGGATTAAACGGAACATTTAAACAGGCGATATTCGAAGAATTGATATAGAATTGACTGTTTTCACGTTTTTCTCCTGTAATCACAATTTTAGTAGAATCGATAAGTTCAACTATTTCTTTTTTAAGTCTACGTTCAATGTAATTACAAAGGCATCTTGACCGTAAAAGAAATTGATAACCATAATCATTTGGCCAATCAGATCTATTAAGATTTAATGCTATTTTTCGTAGTCTTTTCATTTTTCTATTTTCCACCTAACGACCGAGATTAGGGATTTCGAGCGAAGCGAAGAAATTCCTCTGCAGCTCCTGGTTAGTGTTTGTTTTTAGTTTCAATATTCTGTTCATTTGGTATTTCTTCGATTGACCATTCTATAGCAAGTTCATCAAGTGTTTTGTCTGAATATCCAATCGTTCCGCTTTCAAAATAATCACCAGACTTATCATATTTTGAATATTGTCCCATACTACATGAACATGTCCAAGATTCAGTATATGAACCATCTTCGTGTATAGTTGTTGTAATATCACTCACTCTGTAATGTTCTGATTTTGATGAACATGACATAAGAGTAATAAGCAGAGTAATGTATAAAAGTTTTTTCATTTTTATTCTACACTAACGTCTGGATTGAGTGATACTCGAGGTACGAGAGTATTCACTCCGATCTTTTGTTAGCTATTGTTTTTTTAATGATTTCGATATAGCAAGTATTGTTTTTCTCATTATGAATCTTAAGGGTTAAGTCATTTTGTTGGCAGTATTTTTTTATTTCTTGGATATAGGTTTCATCTATTTTTATCCAAAAACAGAGGGATTCATTCTTTTTCTTTTTTGTGATAGTTTGATCATAAACAACTAAATTTATTGTTTGCTTAGGAATAGGTACGTTATAAATACTGCTATTTAATTTTATAGTGAATGCATCTTTGTTGACGGTAGATAAATTCCATTGTTTTTCATATGATGAATAAGCATAAAAATCTTTAGGACATATAAAACCATAAGAATGAAAATTTGGACACATACTGCGATTCCATATAGTTATGTTCTTGCTTGGTTTAGATATATCATCTTTTATATCAATAGTTTGAGAACATATTTCTTTGCAAGCGATACAACGGATGACTTGTTTATCTGAGGCAAACCCTAATAACGAGATGAATATAATAAGTAGAGTTGTGGATCTCATTTTTCATTCCTAGCTAACGTCTAAGCTGAGGGAGATTTGAGCCTAAGCGAAAATCTTCCTTCCAGCTTTTGGTTATGAATTTTTGATTATTTGTTGTTCGATATAATTAATTATATTTTTCCACCCATATTCTTTAGATAATATCAAAGGCGTAATGACTTTGTTATCATTTCTTATATATGATGAACTTAGATTAGCACCGTATTCAATAAGTAATTTTACTATTTCTAAATTACCTTCTTGAATAGCTATCATAATATTTGTTTTACTATTATCTATTTTTGCATCTACATCAGCACCGTTATCTAGTAAATATTTTGCAATTATAAGTTGGTTATGGGATACAGCGCGAGTTAATGGAGTTTGAGAATAGTCATCTCTTTCGTTAATATTTAAGCCATAGTTTAAAAGTAATTTGACAACTTCCAGGTTATTTTCTTCACAAGCCATATGTAACCATGACCAACCTGCTGGTTTTTGATGTATTAACGTTTTGTTTTCTTCAAAAAGTTCAATGATTTTTGAAGCTTTCCCTTTGTGTATGAACTCGGAGATCAATGGTATTTGTGATTGTATTGACATAATTTTTTATTTCATAACGATTTAAATGAGGGAGATTTGAGTGAAACGAAAATCTTCCTTCCATTTGTTGGTTAGTCTTTCATTTTCTATTTAATATTGATTCCAAAATCTGGTGACATATGATTAAAAATTTTATCAATTTGACCATTTTTTGATTCAGATTTATAATCACCAGAATCATCCAGTTTATTGCTACCGATAGAATATAATTTTTTTGTTTTTACTGAATATTTATATTCAGATTTATAGTTAGACCAAGCATCTTTTGGGAGATCAATATTTAATTGATCTAAAGAAACAGGGTACTTACCATTTATAAATTTATATTGTTTTAAATAAGTATAAATAGTTACGATATCACGCTTTATTAACATTCTTTTTATCTTATATAAAAATGTATAAATAGGAGGTGTATTTGCTGACATATACATTCTGCCTATTGCGTTTCTACCAGAAAAAATATCCGACATATAACCTTCGATTCTATCACTATATTCTATGAAATATTTATCGTCTAAATATAATTCATCTCTATTTAATGATTCAAATATTGGAAACATTAAATCTATCCAGAATTTTTTAGTTCTGTTTTCACAATACGCTATACGTTTTATACCTTTTGTGTTATTGGCATAATATTCAAAACTTAATTTATAATCCCATTTTAATAACTCACGCATTTGTGAGGTTATATAAGGTCTATCTTGAAATTGAAGTAATTGTTGAAAATTATCTTTAGTTAAGTTTTTAGTTTCTAAAATTTCTAATCTTGTATTATCTAGGGCATCGTGCATTGCAGTCACTGTCAGAAAATAGTGATAAGTACGTCTTTGACTTCTAAGTTTATTGATGAATTTATCAATCGTCAGTAGATTTGATAGTGCTTCATGTCGTTTATTTACTTTCCATAAGTGTAATGAATATTTACATATGATATCAGTGAAATATTTAGACGATAATAAATATGGTCTTTTCCCTAAATAATCTGTTAGTATGTTTTCTTGATATTCTTCATCTAAATTAATTTCGTTCAGTCTGTGAGGTAATTTTTTTACAAAGGGATGTTTAAATAATTCTTCATCATTAATTTGCTCGAATTTGATTTTATTAAATAGACTGGGAGTATACTTAGTGGGATTAGATCTAAACTCCTCATCTAATTTCAATAAAGACGTATATCCGTTACTGTGATTTGAAGGATTTGAAATAGGCGTTGGTAAATATGCTTTGTCCTCAATTGGATCAATATCATATGAATACCATGAGATAAATATAATGATTAATGTAGTTATAATTATGCTACTGATTATTATAAATCTTTTAATTTTCTTCTTCATATTTCCTTTTAGACTAACGATTTAAATGAGGGAGATTTGAGTGAAACGAAAATCTTTCTTCGATTTGTTTGTTAGGTCTTTTTTTCTTTTGTTTTTAATAATTTAAACCATATTTCTTTGGTCTCATCATCAGGAAATATTTCATTATGCAAGAGTGCCATTCCTGAATGCCCAAAATCTACTTGAATGTCAGATGCATGCATTTTCACTGTTTCTAAGTTCTTCCATGAAAAATGTGATTCGTCATTACAAAATTTATAAATTAAAAATTTTTCGGTTATTTCGTATTCAGCATCTAATGGGCTATCAGTTCCTCGTGAATCTAAACCGAATTTATATAAGTTTTTAATGGTATTCTTATCGTAGGTATAAAATGAATATAAAGAGTAAATAATTGTGATAAGAATTGAATAAATCATAGTGTGATAACCTAAAGTAATATTCATTGAAAACATCAGAAGAAATAAGAAAGAACTTTTGACTAATATTGATGTTTTTTTGTTTTTATCATAAACATTATTGATCTTCAATTGTCGTATTTGACAATCGACTCCTTGCTCAATAGTTGATTTGAAATTTAATTTCATTTTATATCTGACCTAACGTCCGGGTTTAGGGATCTCTGAGCGAAGCGAAGAAATTCCTCTGCGACCCATGGTTAGATATTGATTTTTTCTTTGAGATATGTTGACCATTTAGATTGTTCTTCTAGTGATGAAAAGAGTTCTGATACCATGTAGATTTGATAACTATCTGAAAATGTAAGAATTAAACGTCTCTCATCATTTTCTACATTTATTAAGTTTTTCAAAAATAAGGAATAAGAATTTCCTAAATCCATCCATATAAACTGAGTGTCAGTAATTACATATTCTGAATATGGATGATCTTCACTTCTGGAATTATGATCCTTGATTATTGATTTAAGTAATTGTTTATCATATCTAAGGTAATAATTCATCCCTAATATAGTGAGAATGAAAAGCCAAAATAGAATTATAAGAATTTTATTTGGAGGGAAATTCACACATAGGAACGGAAGAAGGATTAGAGAAAGGTACAAATTAATACGAGCTAGATAATTTAAAGAGTGTAATCGTTTAGTTTCTTTATGTGGACTAGCTTTTTGAATATACGAATATTCACGAGTAAGTATTGTACTTGAATTGGATTTATATTTAAGTTTCATTTTTTATTATCTAACGTCTAAGCTGAGGGAGATTGAGCCTTAGCGAAAATCTTCCTTCCGGCTTCTTGTTAGATCTTTTCTTTTTTTACTGTTGATAATAAGATTAATTTTTCTTTTTTATTGCTGATTCCGCATATACTCGGAATCGTATTTGATGCATAGTTTGCGTTCACTTCTGGTGAATTGCTGACTTCGCATTTACTCAGCTTAATTCCGTGACTCAAAGAATAGAGTGGATTGCTCACAAGATGACGTATTAAGACAAAATGTATTTTAAATTTATTCTGATCTAACGACCGAGATCAGGGATTTCTGAGCGAAGCGAAGAAATTCCTCTGCACATACTATTAATGAAGTTTAAAATTTCAGTGAGATAGGTTCTTGCCATATATTGTCCTTCGAAGAGAAAAAAAGAAAGGAGCCACCGACCAAAGTTTCTCCTTTCTAAACCTTCAACAAATCTAAGTGAGGTTAGAATGAAAATAACAGAAAAAACATTAGAAGTCAATGCCAATCACATCCTAAATATTGGCGTAGATGTCTCCAGTCGCAAACTGGATGTTCATTTTGAGTGTCCCCTGCAACTTAACAAGCGCGAAGTCTATCGAGAGCAAATCCTTAACCGTAGTGTAGAAATAGAGAAGGCGTTAAAAAACTACTTATCATTGGCACAGTCTAAAGGCTTTTTGAATTTGCGAATTGTCTGTGAACCAACGGGGCCTTATTCCTTGAACCTTCTGTCAATGGCGACCCATTTAAACTGTTTGACTGCCTACGTCAGTGGTGAGGCGGTCAAGAATTCAAAGATCATCGAATTCAATGGGACGAACAAAAACGACTTAGTGGATGCGGAACTCATTAATAGTTTAGCCGAGCGTAATAAGGTGCTGATTCATCGGACTTACTCAGCAAACTACACGCGCTTACGAATGCTCAATAGCCATTACGAAGATGTTGACAAAGCCTATGTTTCGGCACGTAATCAAGTTCATAATACACTGAAGCAGCTGTGGCCTGATTACTCCTCAAAACTATCTCTACTGTATGCTAGTACCGGTCAGGCCCTATATCGGTGTTACGGTTTTAATCCCTGGAAAATAGTCTCCTATAATTATAGTTATTTCGAACGGCGTATGCGAACTCATTGCAAAGGTGTGTGGTCATCAACTCTGAAGCAAATTTATCGAGATGCTGAAGAGAGTGTCAGAAATCATTGTTCTGATGCAGCTTCAACTCTAGAATCTATTTTGAGTGATCACTATGAAAATTGTCTACGTGGACTTGAGCGTAAAGCGAGCTTGAAAACGGAGATGAAAACAATTCTAAGTGAAATCCGTGAGCAAGATGATCGCATTCCTCAAGCACGTGTAAACTTCATTTCCGAGTTCCATATAGCGAGGTTGCTTGCAGAGACCGGTCCCCTTAGTGATTTTAAGAATTTAAAGCAACTTACAAAATATCTAGGACTCAACCTACGTGAACGCCAGAGTGGCGAATATCAGGGTAGGGTACGTTTAAGTAAACGAGGCCGTTCCCTCGCTAGAAAAGTATTATCCTTAGTTGTGCTACCTTTGACGACACAAAAGGCTCTTTATGGTCCAGATTATCACCGTATCAAAACTCAAAAAGATAAACCGGGGAAATTAGTTATGTGTATTTTTATGAAGAGGTTTTTGAAATCATTTTTTGGGATATATCGAAGTCATCAAAGCTTTGATTCGAGGCGACTTTTTATTGATCGAGGGAGTTATGAAAAACTAAATTCTCAAGAAGTACTCGAAGCCATTAGTTGAACTCTCAAAACAAATCTTAAATACAAAATATCAATAAAAAAACTCTAGCATCAATCAAATAGGATTCTTACAATTTATCAGTTTACCTACGCCAAGATGATCACCATGAGCTTATCATTCTCCATCTGAGAAATGATCGTCAATGCACAATTCCCGTCACTTGGTGTAGGCCTTTTTTACATGTTCTGAAAAGTATGACCGATGGTCGAAATCGACACATCCAAATGGGTAGACTCGTCAGTGAAAAGGACTTTCTGAAACCTTGTTTTAATCCCTCTAAAATGGAAGTAGATCTCATGCCTTAATTTAATATTAGAAGTTATTGCCCTTCGCGGCATTTAGAATTTGTCAGAATCGCTAAAAACTTAGGGTTTTTTAAAGACAAAAGCAAAATCATTCAGCCATCCTTAATAAGAAAAATGTTTCTTTTTCTGCAACTCAATTGGCAAAAGTAGCCTAAAGGTAGCTCATGGTTAGTGTTTATTGTTTTTCAATTAGATGTTCATTTCAATGCTATCAATTGTGCATTTATAAACATTCTTTAATTCGTCATTTTCTTCTTTGTCTTCCATCATTTTTGTGTATCTCTTAAAATCGTTTAAAATTTCTGGATCTAAATGACATACTTCATAAATAATTTGCTCTAATTGTTGAACTGCTACATCAGGATCAATTGAATCATCATCGGATAATTCATGAAATGCTAGTTGATTTAATATGATTTGGAAAAGTTGGTTCATTCTATTCAATTTTTTATTAATTTATTTTTTACACTAACGACCGGGTTTAGGGATTTCTGAGCGAAGCGAAGAAATTCCTCTGCGACCCATGGTTAGGATTTTTTATTTTTTTCTTGTTTTAGTAACTCAGATATATCATGATACGAATCTTCATATCCATTTGATTTTCTATCAAAACTTATGTAAACCTTACCATATTTCGAATCAAACTTCCATGAGTCCCATTGATCCATTTCTTCCTCACTATATTCTTTCATGAGTTTGAACATTGTTTTAATATCTTCTTCATTCATAATATTTTTTATTCTATCCTAACGATTTAAATGAGGGAGATTTGAGTGAAACGAAAATCTTCCTTCGATTTGCTGGTTCTGTATTTTTCTATTTTTCATTTCTATAAGATAATTGCTGACTTCGCATCTACTCAGGTTGTTTTGAGGTATGATTTGCGTTTAAGTTTGGTGAAATACTGAGTTCGCATCTACACAGCTTAAAACTGAGTTTTGTAGAGTAGGGGATTCACTTTGATGTGATTGATTTATGTTTCGTGTTTTCTTGTAATGATAGATTAATTATTGAGTCTTTGGAGATACGCTTTTTTAGATCCGGTTTACTTAAAATTTATTTTTTATTATCCCTACAGAACGATTTAAATGAGGGAGATTTGAGTGGAACGAAAATCTTCCTTCGATTTGTTGGTTCTGTATTTTTCTATTTTTCATTTCTATAAGATAATTGCTGACTTCGCATATACTCAGATTGTTTTGAGGTGTGAGTTGCGTTTAAGTTTGGTGAAATACTGAGTTCACATCTACACAGATTAAAACTGCGTTTTGTAGAGTAGGGGATTCACTTTGATGTGATTGATTTATGTTTCGTATTTTCTTGTAATGATAGATCAATTATTGAGTCTTTGGAGATACACTTTTTTAGATTCGGTTTACTTAAAATTTATTTTTTATTATCCCTACAGAACGATTTAAATGAGGGAGATTTGAGTGAAACGAAAATCTTCCTTCGATTTGTTGGTTCTGTATTTTTCTATTTAGTTTATTTGCATAATTAAGTGCAATATAAATCCGATGATACTGAAACTACCTAAAGTACATACAGTTATCATGATTTTATTACCAAAAGAATCGTTCCATTCTTTTTTTAATTTTATCCGATGTGTTTTGCTAAAAGTTGCCATAAACAAATCAAATAAGTGTCTTACTGCACTTAGAAAAAGATCGAATAAGACTTCAAATGCTGCGAAAATTAGTGATCCAGTTATATCCATTATTTATTTACAGAACGACCGAGATTAGGGATTTCGAGCGAAGCGAAGAAATTCCTCTGCAGCTCATGGTTAGCTATTCATTTTTTTTGTATTGATAGACAGTAACTGATTTCATGTATTCAGTGTTATCTGGATTATAGGAAATAGAGCTTAATATTAATTGTTTTTTTGTATCAAACGATGTTTTTGTTATCATATATTTTATGTTGCCATTTAAAATGACGGTATGGTATTCTGTTTCAGATATGACTTTTATAAATCCAGTAAGATTAAGCCCTTGATTACTTTTAAGTGTAAATTCGTAATTTCCATTTTTGTTTGTAACTAGTGAAATGTTCGTCATTAATTTAATGGTATTATCGGCTTGTTTGTAACTTCCTTCGGATATTAGGATTTTTTCTTTTTTATTAATATGATTTTTAATTTCTAGTCCGTTTCCAGTTTCAATTTTGTTGTCAGGGAATTTATAAGTCGCTTTTCCCGTAAACGAGCCTTCCTTGAAGTATGGAAGATCAGTTAAATCTATTGAATAACCTTGTACAGTAAATGTGAGTATGAGGATTAATATTTTTTTCATTTTATTTCCTTAGCTAACGTTTTAAATGAGGGAGATTTGAGTAGAACGAAAATCTTCCTTCGATTTGTTGGTTAGTTGTTTTTCTATTTTTCATCTGTTTTTAAGAATTCAGTGAATTGTCCATAAAATTTAAATCCAACAAAAACAGTTCCAACAAATGTAGCCCAAAATCCAAAATTGAAATACAGTTTAATTGTTTCCCAATCTTTAGTGAGTACTTGTCTTCTGTGATAACTGTCTGGATCATATAAATTATATATTCCTACTCCTATTCCGAGTAATACTCCCATGAATATAATAGTGATCCAGTAAATTATTTTGTCTTTCATTTTTTCTCCTTTCCTCCATTTCTATACTATATTTAATCCCCAACTAACGTCCAAGCTGAGGGAGATTTGAGTGAAACGAAAATCTTCCTTCCGGCTTATGGTTAGTTGTTTTTCTTTCTTAATTTCTTTAATGTACTGTCCCAGCTGCTGACGCTGTGGATGATGATTGATCTGATTGCATGGCTTGATATACAGTTGGATTTACTTCGTTTCCATTATTAATTGCGATACTCGCATACCCGTATCCTAGACCTGATAAACCGTTTTTCCATAATAACTTACCAGACTTCTTCTGAAGGCAAAATAACTCACCATTTGTGTGAGCATAAACTTGTTCTTTATCTTGTGTTATAGTTACATATTGACTGGACTTTAGGTGTGTTTTCCAAATCTGTTTTCCTGTCTTTTTATTGAGTGCTACTACACTTCCTTTTATACCTAAAAATAATACATTGTTTTCCATTTGTTTACCTCCTTGTTTCTTGTTCAACTAACGACCGAGATTAGGGATTTCGAGCGAAGCGAAGAAATTCCTCTGCAGCTCATGGTTCTGCTTGTTTTTAATTGTCGATAGAATCGAGTAGATCTGAAAAGCTATTAAATGCTTTTTGATATTCCATTGCACTTCCGTCCCATCTGTAGATAGGATCATTAGGTGTGGAATCATGATTTATTACAAGGTAGCCATAACCTGATGAAGCTATTGGATAATGTTTTGAGTTGACCATGTCTGGAATAAAAAATGGATAATACTCTAAAACGTTTTCCCATCCTGTTAGTTCTAAAAATTCATGTTCTTCCATATACTTTTCTTCGGGTTCAGGTGCCAAAAAGAATAAACCACTTAGTGGTAAAGACTTTAAAATACTTGAATACCACTCAGGACATATAACGAGAGGTGAATTAGGTTTCCAATTTTCGTCTTCAATCTTAATGTCGTAATTTTCTGATACTTGTATAGTTCCAGGTTCATCTTCACAACTGATTTTATTTATTGTGTCAATGATTTTATTATTTAACTCTGGAGTTACTTGAGGTGATAAATTATTTTTCATATTTTTATTTCTGCAGAACGACTTAACTGAGGGAGATCCGAGCCTTAGCGAGGATCTTCCTTCCAGTTTTTGGTTAGTCTTTTGTTTTATTTCTTTTTAATATTCTGAGATCATTTTCATTTTGTAGAAAACCAAATGAACACAATAGGGCAAAAATGATGATCAAATTATATGAACTATTTTGTAGATAATCATACACTGTAAAACCAATTAGTATGAAAATGGAAATCAAATATTTAATTCTAGTAACTTGATATTTTTTAATCAGTTTTTGTCTATAATCATCATCAATCATAGCTTTACAGAATTGATCGTGTTTGTGTTTTTTCTTCATATTTTATTATAGACTAACGATTTAAATGAGGGAGATTTGAGTGAAACGAAAATCTTCCTTCGATTTGTTGGTTAGATCTTTTTTCATTCAATTTCTATATTGTTTAATGTAATTTGTTTACAGTTTGGACAATAGTTACCTTTGACAGATAATCCTTCTCCAATTGCTTCGCCTATAGTCAGAAGCTTTGTTATAAAATGATCACTATCGTTTATCCATTTTATTAAATGACCAGACTCTAAATAGCCTGTTGTTAATTTGCCTTCACATATCAGGCAATTTTTTGGTTCTTCGTTCATTTTATTTATTATTATCTTGATCTAACGACTCAGCTTAGGGAAATCTGAGGTACGAAGATTTTCCTCTACAGCTTTTGGTTATGTGTTTTTTTTTGTATAATTGAATTTAATGTTTCGTTGCTAAGAATTAATTTCTTTTTAGAATGTGCATTAATAACTTTATCGAATGTATATAGAATTTTTTTCTTTAATCTTTTACTTTCTATAGATTCAAGTGTGTGTACTAACATGATTAATTCTATTTCAATATTCTGTTTAACTTCAACCTTTTCATATTCATCTGGATTTGAAGAAAGTTGATCAACTATTGTGTTGATTAAGTCAGTTTGCCTTTTTACATCCGAGTTTAATGATAAGTCATTTTTGTTGATGAGCCATATTATGCCAACAACTAGCCAATAGAGAAAACTACCGACTGCTACAATGAGAATTAATACTGAAAATGCCATTTTTTATTGTTCACATAACGTCTAAGCTGAGGGAGATTGAGCCTTAGCGAAAATCTTCCTTCCGGCTTCTTGTTAGATCTTTTCTTTTTTTACTGTTGATAATTAGATTAATTTTTCTTTTTTATTGCTGATTCCGCATATACTCGGAATCGTATTTGATGCATAGTTTGCGTTCACTTCTGGTGAATTGCTGACTTCGCATTTACTCAGCTTAATTCCGTGACTCAAAGAATAGAGTGGATTGCTCACAAGATGACGTATTAAGACAAAATGTATTTTAAATTTATTCTGATCTAACGATTTAAATGAGGGAGATTTGAGTGAAACTAAAATCTTCCTTCGATTTGTTGGTTCTGCTTTTTATATTTTCCAATTTGGATCTAAGACTTGTTCAATTACTGAATTAAATTGTATTCCTACTAATACTAACATGATGATTAATGAAACTAATATACCAAAATAATAATTAATGAGTTGTTCACGTTCATTAAAGATTCGTATGATGATAAAAATTAAATTTGTTATTAACCAGATCAAGCAAGTTAAGATTGGTTGTAGTTTGATAAACATAAATAAGTCATATGTAGATTGTACATAATCTCTAATTGAATGAGGTCTGTATGATGTGAAAAAACGTTCTAGTTTTTGAAATTCAACTACAGAGTAATTCATGGATAAGTAGATAGAAAAGATTATAAATAAACCTAACCCTGTACTTAATAGTATATAAAATATATGATCTTGTTTTGTTTCTTTATTCATTTTATTGCAGAACGATTTAAATGAGGGAGATTTGAGTGAAACGAAAATCTTCCTTCGATTTGTTGGTTAGACTTTTTAATATTTCTCCAATGTTTCGATAATGCCTCTAATATGTGATTCTAATTTTTCGTTTTTTAATTTTAAAGATTCTAAATCTATATTTTTGTTGTTTAAACGTTTTTTACATGAAGTTAAAAGGCTATCTAAATTTTTTTCGGAGATTATGAAATTAAATGCCTTATCATTTTTTAGTGTATTAATTCTATCAGTATAAAAGTATAAGTTAGAGATACATTTATCTCTGACAGCACTTGGTTCTTGATCTTTTACTGTTTCTATAGTAGATACTAAATAGTGAAGGTGTCGTCTACTTGAATCACCATATATCATCCATAAAGCTTGTTTTGATATAAAATAAGTTGCGATGACTCCAATAAGCATTCCAACTATTAAAAAGCTGAATTGCTTTAAGGTTTTTTTTATTTTTTCTTTCATATAATTTTCTTCTATCTTGTCAGTCTAACGACCTAAATGAGCTGTATTTTCTATTTGAAATTTGATTCAAAACGAAAATATCAGTTCGATTTTTTGGTTAGTATTTCGTCTTTTTTTTGTTTTTTAATTTATAAAATCTGATCATTTGAGATAATTATTTCTGATTCAATTTAGTTCTAAAATTATCTAAGTTCTGATCATTGTAAATGTGTGCATCTGCGATTCATGAGATAATCGTTTCTAACATTTAAATTTATTCTATACTAACGACCGAGATTAGGGATTTCGAGCGAAGCGAAGAAATTCCTCTGCAGCTCATGGTTATGTATTGTTTGTTTTTTGATCTTGAATATCGTGATTTAACTTCGTATTTGGTCTATCTTTTTCAGATGTTTCATTCTAAGATCAGCTGCCAAAATGATATTTAATCGAATAGTCAGCTGCATCGTTATCATGTTTCTTCAGATTTAGAATAGGTCGTTTTGTTGTTCTTTAATTCTTGTGAGATTCCATGTTTCAAATTATCTGAAATTCTTTCTGATACTAACTGACTACGTTTCGATTCTTGAATATATCGTTATCAAAGATCATCATTTTTTATCTACATAACGTCTAAGCTGAGGGAGATTTGAGCCTAAGCGAAAATCTTCCTTCCAGCTTCTTGTTAGATTTCGTCTTGGATTTTGATGTTTAATTTTACTTCATTTGGATAACCAAAATTGTTTACTTGAAGTTGGTAGACTTCTGTTTTTACAATTTCTTGAAGTCTTTTATCAAATTCGTAACCAATGTCTAGAAATCCATTATCAAATGCTTCAACTATAATTCCGTCTAAAACATCAAATTGATATAAATCGTCATTCCAATCTTTTATTGTGTCTCCAACTCTTATGAGAGTGTAACCATTATCAAATTCTTGATAACCGTCAAAGTTTAGTCCACCATTTGAGTCAATCCATATAGTAATATCAATTACATTTTCAACGACTTTACAGTTGTTGAATAGTGTAGGTAGTTTGTCTCTGACTTTTTCTTGAAGTTTACTCCAAGGGAAGCGGTTTATGAAATCTTCTTGTGTCATGCTTGCTCTTTTTTTATTAATCTAACGATTTAAATGAGGGAGATTTGAGTGAAACGAAAATCTTCCTTCGATTTGTTGGTTAGAGATTGCCTATTTCTGTATTAATTGGTTTATTTGCAATGTATGGTGTTAATAATTTGGCAGATCTGTATGAAATGATAGATATGCTTATATATAAAATTGTACTAAGTATTGATATGACTATAGAAGTATTTTTTTCGATCCCCCAACATCCAATGGATGCGATCCCATATATTACGGAATAAAGATATAATCCAGTTTGAAGAATTGTTATTGATCTGAATTTTGGGTTTTGTGTTAGGGTGCATGCAGAGTTCATAAGTATTAAACTAAAAATATCAATATTTAAAGCATCGTACCAGTAAGCAAATATAAATGGTGCTACAAAAATAAGACCAAGGGCCTTCAAAATTTTTGACTCAATTTGTTTTAATTCATTCATTATTTTTTATTTATTCTCTAACGACCGAGATTAGGGATTTCGAGCGAAGCGAAGAAATTCCTCTGCAGCTCATGGTTAGGTGTTTTTGTTTTTTATGAATCTTGTTCCGATATAGCTACTGAGTCCAATATTGATGGATAAAATTATAGCGATTAATATTGCATCTACTATTTTCATAAGAAAGAGAAGTAATAAATATGGAGCCATAGCAGAGATGAAAAATATAAGCCAACAATTTTTTCTTTTGCGAGTTACATATCCTGCTAATAGCATTATTGGGAAAATTATAAGAGAAGGGATAATAAGACTTTCAAAAATTGTAGCGCTCTTGGTGTCGGACATCATATCTCCCATTAGACAAAAGAGCTGTACTAAGCCTAGAAAGATTGCTAGAATACTAAATCCAAAGATTTTTCCTGATTCTTTATTATCATTTTTCATTATATTTTTATTCACCTAACGACCGAGATTAGGGATTTCGAGCGAAGCGAAGAAATTCCTCTGCAGCTCATGGTTAGTGATTGTTTGTTTTTTGAATTGGGATCAAATATTCTTCTGTGTCGACTAGTTCGATATTGTCTTTTTTGAACGACTTTATTATGTTTGTGCTATCTTGATCACACTGTTTATAAAATGATTTATAGTCCATTCTGAAAAATAAGATCGGACAAAATGCACCATGAAATTTTATGGAATTAGTTTCTTCTGAATATTGTGCGTACAATGGTCCTTTTTGAAAATCTGATTCGTCATTAGTTACTTTTCTAATTTTGAAACCATTGTTGAGTAAGGTATTATTAACAATAGATTCATCTAGTTTAGTATTGTTTTTATCAGATAGTTCACGGGTATATATGGCACATGAACAACCTGTTAATACAGTGTTTATTATTAGAATTAATAAGAGTTTTTTTATCATTTTTTTTCTCACTAACGACTTAACTGAGGGAGATCCGAGCCTTAGCGAGGATCTTCCTTCCAGTTTTTGGTTAGAGTTTTGTCTTTTTTAATTAATTGCTGATAAAATTTAATGGTTTTTATATGTTTCAATTTAGACCTCAAATACTCGAATATGAGATAGTTGACTAATAAATATACAAAGATTTTATCTTCATCCTGTTCAGGATGATCTTTTAAAAACACCCAGAAAAAGAATAGTGAGATTAATCCAAAAATAACTGCTGAAACAAGATAAAACCAACGATACTTCAATAAGCGTTTATCGTTTGAAATGGTTATTGTTATAATGTCTTCTGAGAATTGATTATCTTTCATTATTTTTCTACTCTAACGACCGAGATTAGGGATTTCGAGCGAAGCGAAGAAATTCCTCTGCAGCTCATGGTTAGTTTTTGTTTTTTTCTTTATTTTTATCTGGAAGTAAAATGGCAATTAATACCAGTATCAAGATAGGGGAAAGAATTATACCTGAACCTGATAATACCTTTAAGAGGTCATAGAATATTCGTTCTGAATGACCTGTTAAAATTACTAAAAATGAAATCACTGAGTTCATGATTATTATAATCGAATTCATTTTTGATTTGTTACTTCCAAATAGTAGAGGACTCAAACAAAGAAGAAATACAAAACCTAAAATCAATGATTTAAAACTGATAAAAGACTCAGTTGGTAAAATATTAATTCGATTGATTAAGGTATGAAAAAATACCCATGGACAAAGTAAAAATGGTATTGAGTGTAAATCTATCATATTTTATATTAAACTAACGTCTAAGCTGAGGGAGATTTGAGCCTTAGCGAAAATCTTCCTTCCGGCTTTTGGTTCTACATTTTCGTTTCTTTATTTCTAATTTCTTCTATTCGTTTATTCATCTTTTTAATTGAGATAGGGAGCAAGATTGAATAGGGAATCCATATCAAATGATTATATGGCTTTGGTAAATAAAACAAGAGTCCTAAAAAGGCTAAAACACCAAATGTAAAGACAACACTAGATTTAATAACATACTGTCGTTCATCTTCTGATTTACTCTGGCTTATACTGCAATAGACACCAATAAATGATCCTAATAAGCCAATTATTGCTCCAGCAATTGCACCAATAGTTCCTGTGTCCATTATCAAATTCTATCCTTTATTTTATTCATGTAGAACGACCTAAATGAGCTGTATTTTCTATTTAAAATTTGATTCAAAACGAAAATATCAGTTCGATTTTTTGGTTAGTATTTCGTCTTTTTTTGTTTTTTAATTTATAAAATCTGATCATTTGAGATAATTATTTCTGATTCAATATCGTTCTAAAATTATCTAAGTTCTGATCATTGTGAATGTGTGCATCCGCGATTCATGGGATAATCGTTTCTGACATTTAAATTTATTCTATACTAACGACTTAACTGAGGGAGATCGAGCCTTAGCGAAGATCTTCCTTCCAGTTTTTGGTTATGTGTTTTCTTCTTTCTTTATTTTTGTAGGATCTACCCATGGTTTTCGTAAAGATCGAATAATCCATAATAATGCAGATAAACAACATATAAATATGATGATCAATTCTTTATTAGATTCTCCAGTAAGTCCAAAAAAATAAATTTCTGTATGACTAATTTTGAGTAAGTTACAAATACTTGCAACTGTACCTAGACCGAAAAAAATCAAAAAGATATAGCATGTAAATCTGTGTATTACTTTGATAATTTCATTCATTTTTTATTCTCACATAACGACCGAGATTAGGGATTTCGAGCGAAGCGAAGAAATTCCTCTGCAGCTCCTGGTTCGATATTTCCTTATTCATCTTCCCATTCATCATTATCATCATCCCAAAGTCCCTTCCATTTAACTTCGTATGTTTCTCCTTCACAATACTCATCTAATATTCGTTGATTCACTACTTGATTAAATTTTCCGTACTCTTCAAGCAGAGATATGTCAGGATCTTTACCATCAAGAATATAAACTAGATACCAATAGCTGTCGTCATTTGGTCTTTTAGCAGACTCTTCAATTAATACATTTAGAAATTTTAATATGGCTTCAAGACCAATTTTATGTATACCTTCGAATGCGTTACCTTCTTTAATAGAACCTTCGAAACGTTCCTTAAATTCACCGTTTAATAAGTCTTCTTTTTTAGCCAGTATAGCATTTCTCACAGTAGTACATATACGATGAATTTCAGTATTATTAGTTGTTTTTACAGCATGATGTATTTCATCAAAACTTTGACAGAACCATTCACTGTCATCATCTGATATACCCAGGTAGTATGGGTTTATGAGTGAAATAAAAGCTATGGGAGAAGTCGGTAATTGGATGCCATTGAAAACATATAAATATATTTCTTCGTATTTATACGGTTCACTATCTGTTCCAAGCATTTTCCATTTAGGACGTTCATTCCAGTATAAGTTAATTTCAGAGTTCATTGTGATTCACTATATATGATTGTTTTTTATTTCTTATCGAACGACTTAACTGAGGGAGATTTGAGTGAAACGAAAATCTTCCTTCCAGTTTTTGGTTCTGCTTATGTGTGATTCCATTTCCATAAAATATTTAATAAATATTCTTTTAATGAGAACTTAGATTCGTATAATAATTCTGGTTGATTTCGATAAATTTCTATTTCCATAGTTCGATTGGAATTTACTTCAATTACATGAGTATTTTTGTTGTCTCTCCAATCAACTTCGACCAAATATATATTCTCTTTTAGTTTTCGATATGTTCCTATTTTATCTATCCAACCATCTATTTCTGCGTGAACCGCAAATACCATTTCAATAGTTCCATTTTTAAAAACTAATTCTCCTCTATGGTTACAAGTACACCTGAATTTCTCATTCGTGTACTTACCTTCAATAGGGTGTTTTGGAATTAAACAAGAGATAAGAAAAACAAGTAGTACAGCTATGATTGTACTGTTTATTATTTTGTATTTCTTTTTCATTATTTTGTTATGCAGAACGACCTAAATGAGCTGTACTAGATTGGCGTGAGAAATGCTCCGTATTTCGAGTGCCAAGCTGAAGTATCAGCTCGATTTCTTGGTTCTGCTTTTTATATAATTTGTTTTAATCCCAGTAGTGCTAACCCTAAAATTGAAATAACAATTAGTGTGAGAATTATAATAGTGATCCAACATCCAATACCTAATGAATTGTCCATTTCAACTTCTTCCTCAGGATCATCTTGAAATTTGATATGATTAAATGGTACTTTTTCTAGATCTTGTGATTCCGGGTAATTTATTTGGAAAAAGTCATCTTCATCATTTTGGTTTAGAATTTCTGTGATTTGTTCATTCAGTTTTTTTAAAGAATCTCTATTAGTGATAAGAGTTGAACTTTCTATCTCTTCACCATCATCTACAACTACATCGTAGCTATAGTCCATTTTATAAAATTGTTGAGTGTCTTTTTTCATTTTTATTTATGCAGAACGTCTAAGCTGAGGGAGATTTGAGCCTTAGCGAAAATCTTCCTTCCAGCTTTTGGTTCTGTATTTTCTATTTTCTATTTTTTATTTCTATAAGATTATTGCTGACTTAGCATAATTCTAAATTGAGGATTCAACTTTTGCTCTAGAATTTCTAGGTTCAGATAAGATTAAATGTGTGCATCCGCGATTTATTGGATCGTCGTTTCTTTCATTATTCTTTATTCTACAGAACGTCGAGGATTACCTGTACTAGATTGGCGTGAAAAATGCTTCGCATTTTGAGTGCCAAGCTAAAGTATCAGGTGCATCCGTTTGTTCTGTATTTTCTATTTTTTATTTCCGATAAAACTACATTCTATTTGCTGACTTCGCATATACTTGGAATCGTATTTGATGCAAAGTTTGCGTTTACTTCTGGTGAATTGCTGAGTTCGCATTTACTCAGCTTAATTCTGTGATTCCAAGAATAGAGTGAGTTGCTTTTTAAGATTCGATTTACTCTAAAATTATTTTCCCATTATTCCTACAGAACGACCTAAATGAGCTGTATTTTCTATTTAAAATTTGATTCAAAACGAAAATATCAGTTCGATTTTTTGGTTAGTATTTCGTCTTTTTTTTGTTTTTTAATTTATAAAATCTGATCATTTGAGATAATTATTTCTGATTCAATTTAGTTCTAAAATTATCTAAGTTCTGATCATTGTGAATGTGTGCATCTGCGATTCATGGGATAATCGTTTCTGACATTAAAATTTATTCTATACTAACGTCGAGGATGATCTGTACTTTCTATCTAAATTGTGACTCACAACGAAAGTATCAGATCGATCCGTTTGTTAGATCTTTTCTTTTTTATTGTTGATAATTAGACTTATTTTTCTTTTTATTTGCTGACTTCGCATCTACTAGGAATTGTGATTGATGCATAGTTTGCGTTTAATTCTGGTGAATTGCTGAGTTCGCATTTACTCAGCTTAATTCTGTGACTCCAAGAATAAAGTGAGTTGCTAAGTAGATGACGTATTAAGACAAAATATATTTTAAATTTATTCTGATCTAACGTCTAAGCTGAGGGAGATTGAGCCTTAGCGAAAATCTTCCTTCCGGCTTCTTGTTAGATCTTTTCTCTTTTATTGTTGATAATTAGACTTTTATTTTTTTTATTTGCTGACTTCGCATCTACTAGGAATTGTGATTGATGCACAGTTTGCGTTTACTTCTGGTGAATTGCTGAGTTCGCATTTTCTCAGCTTAATTCTGTGATTCCAAGAATAAAGTGAGTTACTAAAAATATGACGTAATAAGATAAAATATATTTTAAATTTATTCTGATCTAACGACTTAACTGAGGGAGATCCGAGCCTTAGCGAGGATCTTCCTTCCAGTTTTTGGTTAGGGTTTGTTTAATTCAATTTCGATAATTGTTTTGTCTTTTATTTTGAATTCTAAATTTTGTTCAGATGTCCATATAATTTTTCCTTGAGAGTACCAATTATATCTATCTGTTCCATGTTCATGTTTTTCGTATTTAAGTAGCTTTCCATTTTTGTCTTTTATTTTTATTGTAGAGTAATTTCTATCTCCTCCCCAAAAATGTTCCACATTGTGTTCGTGTATATGAGCTACTTTAGATGCATTTGGTGAACGCTCATAGATCCCTGTAGCTATAAAAGAAAGAGTTGTGTAAAATCTATATGTAATTACACTCAGTATTGAGCATGTAATTAATATAAGTATGATCTTCTTTCTTTTTGTCATTATATGTTACCCTAACGTCTAAGCTGAGGGAGATTTGAGCCTAAGCGAAAATCTTCCTTCCGGCTTTTGGTTAGGTATTGTTTTTAATTTTTTTATTCGATGATTCAAATGAGTAAAGAGTGCATTTTAACCGTTTGCAATAAATGCATCAATACCTTCATTTTTTACATCTTTAATAAACTGCTCAAAAGCTAATTTATCTGTTTTAAACTCATCGTCATAGACGTTAGAATTTCCTGATTCATCGACTATTTCTAGTAGCCAATCATCTTTACCACTACTATAAATTTCAATCGAAACAGTTTTATTGTCTTCAGTGTATTCTTGTGAGAGTGATGAATGTATAAGTTCTAGAGATTCTTTATCCATTTTGATTCCTTTATTTTTATTCTTACCTAACGTCTGAACTGAGTAGTACTTTCTATTTAAAATTTGACTCGAAACGAAAGTATCTACTCCAGTGATTTGTTAGATCTTTTCTCTTTTATTGTTTATAATTAGACTTTTATTTTTTTTATTTGCTGACTTCGCATCTACTAGGAATTGTGATTGATGCACAGTTTGCGTTTACTTCTGGTGAATTTCTGAGTTCGCATTTTCTCAGCTTAATTCTGTGATTTGCTAAGTAGATGACGTATTAAGACAAAATATATTTTAAATTTTATTCTGATCTAACGACTTAACTGAGGGAGATCCGAGCCTTAGCGAGGATCTTCCTTCCAGTTTTTGGTTATGCATTATTCCCATTAAATTTTCTGCATAATATTTGATCATATTTCTTGATAAGATTACTGATCAAAGTTCTGCTTTCTATTAGCTTTTCGTTTACGTTTTATGTCTTTTTTTATTTGACTTTTTTCTACGAGTTGATTTAGATCTGGATCATCATTTGTGATCATTTCATTTATTTGATTTATAGACTTTCCGCCTAAAACACTTTTATGTGTTTGATGATAACTTCTACTCATAAATTATTCCTGCATAACGTCTAAGCTGAGGGAGATTTGAGCCTTAGCGAAAATCTTCCTTCCGGCTTTTGGTTAGGCTCTGTTATATATTTCTGTCATTAGATCTGTATGATTAATAGAAGTGGGTAATGTATTAATCCAGTTATTTATAACTTCACTTTCGTATGATAAATCAAATGATTCATGTTTTTTTACAGTTTTTAAGTGGAGATTTAATTCTTCATCAAATGGAAGTTTTGAGTAATTATTAAATTTTTCACTCTCTCCATTTAATCTTTCATATAAATTCTTAAAAGCATGAGCTGTTAAGCAAATCATTTTTTCAAGACTTGAATGAGAACTTTGTCTTTTGTTACCTTTGATTAACCCTTCATACCCTCTGAAAAATACTTCATCATTTTTTTCTAATAATGAATACATACAATCATACATAGCCCTGAAAAATGAGGATTCTTTTCTAGATTTAAGTTTTTGTATAATTACATCAGGTGCAGGGTGTTTTCCTAAAATTGCATAAAGGCCATTACACAGTAGTACCGTTGATTGATGACCATTTTTAAAAGGTGGCTTTGTGTTTTGCAAATATGCATTTATTACATTTGTTTCATTTATAGAGAGAGCTTTAAACATGTTAAAAACATGTAAACAATCATAACCTCCAGAATAACTTGGATCTGCAAGTATATCTGCTGTATAAGATAATCTTGTACTAGTTGAAATTGCTTTTATCATGAAAGGTAAATTTTCGTTTAGAACTCTTGTAAATATCCCTTTATCAAAAAAGTATTTACTTAAATGTCCTAACGCACTAACTATAAAATTAATCTGTTTATCTGGTTCAGAGTTAATACAGAATTTCTGTAATAGCATTATTTCTGCTAATAGTTTTTCACCATCTTCTTCAAAATCTTCATTATAAATGTCTAAGATTCTTTGGGCTTCATTAGTGTCTTTTTTGTTGAATTTCATAATTGTTTATTGTTGCCTAACGATTTAAATGAGGGAGATTTGAGTGAAACGAAAATCTTCCTTCGATTTGCTGGTTCTGTGTGTTTCTTTCCATTGTTTCATAATAAGTTTTATCTGAGGATTGGGGTACCTTGTAGTTTGTTCCAATCCAGTAAAAAGTACATTAATAAAATAGATGCAATAAACGCTAAATACATAAATACATTCATGTTTACAATTGCATTATTTTTTGTTTTTCTTGAGATAAGAAAAAATGCGATGATCGCAATTAAATGAGTTATCATTGAGAAGGGAAAAGGAGTGTATACGTATGCTCCAAAACCTGTAATAATTATGTACAGGAGGAATGAATTTTTATTGTTAATTTTTTTCATTATTTATTATCACAGAACGTCTAAACTGAGTTCGTACTTTCTATCTAAATTGTGACTCACAACGAAAGTATCAACTCCAGTTTCTTGTTAGGTATTTTCATTTATTTCTAATTTATTATGGGAGTTAATATCCATTTCTTTTTTGATATTATCTAACTCATTTATTAATTCAGTTTTTTCTTTTTCGCTGATTTCTTGATCATTTTCTACATGTGTAATCATATATTCAATATCTTCAATTGTAGCTTCAGATTTATCATCTTTTTTAATTTTTTTGTATATAAAGTGTGTTAGAAATAATAGAATAAGAAATGTGATAAAAATGATGTCATATACTGGATGATTACCTACAGCAAAAAAGGGTAATAGAATGATGAGAAAAATTATATTTTCTTTAAGTTTCTTCATTTTCATTATTACCTAACGACTTAACTGAGGGAGATCCGAGCCTTAGCGAGGATCTTCCTTCCAGTTTTTGGTTAGGATTTAGTTCTTATATTTAATTTCAGTTTTGTAATGAATTCATCCCATTCATTTCCTTCAAGTTCAATATTTGTATTTATTTCGTCTAAGAAATAATCTAAGTATGGGAATTCAACATATTTATTGATTTCAATTAGTTCATCATCTTCCCATCCAGCATAAATATACCCAAGAAACAGTTCACAAATAAACTCATTGTAATTTTCTCCTAAAACTTGGTATTTATCAGTAGGGTCTTCAAAATAATGTTTTATAAAAACCTTTTTATTTTCAAGATAGCCTGTGATTGAATCTCCATTTGTTTCCCATAATGGGATAAGGAATTTATGTATATCACAATCTTCAGGATATTCCTTTTTTAGGTACTCATAAGTTGTAGGTTGTTGACATTCTGTATTGAGTTCTACAGGTATGTTTCCATTCAATATGTTTTGAAATATATTGGGTAGATTTAGTTCTTTGAGCTTGTTATTCATTATTGTTTTTATTCTATCCTAACGTCTGGGTTTAGTGATACTCGAGGAACGAGAGTATTCACTGCGACCCTTGGTTCTGTGTTTATTTTATAATTAATTTTCCATGTCCGTTAATGATAGTTTGAATATAAGTTTGGAGTTTTAGATATATCTCATAAGAAGTGTCAATATAGATTTCAATGATTTCTCCGTCATTCAATTTTATAAGAATACAGTCTCTAGAAATTATTATTTCTGTAATAGAGTTACTTCCGTGATGTTCTTTGTCATTTGAGTCATACCATTGAATAGTAGCTGGTGAGTTTGGGAATTCGTAGTTCCTACTAAGGTTTATATATGGATAGTTATACTCAAGATCACCTTGTACTTCATATTGTGATGATATGTATAATTGAACGATATCATCGGTGATATCTTCACTGAATGTTATGTCTATTGCTTTGAATTTCATTTTTTATTACCACAGAACGTCTAAGCTGAGGGAGATTTGAGCCTTAGCGAAAATCTTCCTTCCAGCTTTTGGTTCTGTATTTTCTATTTTCTATTTTTTATTTCTATAAGATTATTGCTGACTTAGCATAATTCTAAATTGAGGATTCAACTTTTGCTCTAGAATTTCTAGCTTCAGATAAGATTAAATGTGTGCATCCGCGATTTATTGGATCGTCGTTTCTTTCATTATTCTTTATTCTACAGAACGTCTGGGTTTAGTGATACTCGAGGAACGAGGGTATTCACTGCGACCCTTGGTTCTGTGTTTATTTTATAATTAATTTTCCATGTCCGTTAATGATAGTTTGAATATAAGTTTGGAGTTTTAGATATATCTCATAAGAAGTGTCAATATAGATTTCAATGATTTCTCCGTCATTCAATTTTATAAGAATACAGTCTCTAGAAATTATTATTTCTGTAATAGAGTTACTTCCGTGATGTTCTTTGTCATTTGAGTCATACCATTGAATAGTAGCTGGTGAGTTTGGGAATTCGTAGTTCCTACTAAGGTTTATATATGGATAGTTATACTCAAGATCACCTTGTACTTCATATTGTGATGATATGTATAATTGAACGATATCATCGGTGATATCTTCACTGAATGTTATGTCAATTGCTTTGAATTTCATTTTTTATTACTACAGAACGTCCTAGATCACCTGTGCTCGAGGTACGAGAGTATCAGGTGGATCTAATGGTTAGAGCTTTTGATTTCTTTAGTTTAGATACAAATTGATTTGTTCTTATAGGGCCTAAAAATCGTGAATCATTACTATTAGTTGTATTATCTCCCATTAAATAGAATTCATTTTCTTTCAGTGTGATATTATTAAATTTTGCTTCTAATTCAACATATTTTAGATCGTTAGGAATATCTAAGTTTTTACCATTTATATAAACTGATTCACCTTCTAATTTTATATGTTCTCCAGGAAGTCCTATTACTCTGAAAATAAAGTAATTTTCAGGGAATTGGTCAGGGTTAAACACCATGATGTCAAATCTATTTACTTCATTATAATTTTTTGTAAGAGTGACTATAGACCCTTTCGTAATTGTCGGCTCCATTGAAGAGCTTTTCATCTTCATTTCGTGAGTGCTACAACTAGTAAAAAGAACTGATAAGATTGTGATAATTACTGTTTTCATATTTATATTAATTCTGCTCTAACGACCTAAATGAGCTGTATTTTCTATTTAAAATTTGATTTAAAACGAAAATATCAGTTCGATTTTTTGGTTCTACTTTTTCAGTTTTTCCATTTCGATTATTTTAGGTTTATAAAATCCACCTAGTATTCGTTCACCATTTATTTTCATAATATAATTATCTGGGATTTGAACACTTTTATAACCTTCTGATTGTATCATGATTTTGGCTTTCTGATTTTTTAAATCAATCCATGTGATTTTAAACTTTTCATTAGTTAATTCCATGATGCTTTTTTCGGAATCTATAGAGTTATCTTTTTTTAGATAATTAGAGATTTTTAACTGATGCCTTATCACACTTATTTTAATGGGTTGCTTAGTTTCTTTATCGATTACTTTTATGTAAGTCTGATAAAGAGTTATATCTCTTGCATCAATTAAAGTTTCATTTGAGCTAGCTATGTGTGAGAATATAAAGAATAGTGTGATGATTATGTGTTTCATGATTTTGTTATTTTGATTAGTAGAACATCCAGAATGAGCTGGTACCTGTTTGGCGTGAAACATGTTTCACGTCAAGAGATGATACCGTAACATGTTGCATGACATACATAGGTATCAGCTCGATTCGTTGGTTAGTCGTTTATTATTTCTTCAACTTCTTTTTTATATGATTCATTTCCAAGTCCTACTTGTGCCCAAATAACTCTTGATTCATTTTCGTATCTATCATATTGTTCTTGAGCATCCCATAAAGTAATTATTTGATCAGGGAACATAAATTCATAATCATTATAAGGTTTTAATTCTGATTCGTTTTGGTTGATTAATTCGAATAATTCAGTTGCTTTTGTGTTAAAAACGTTTACATCATTATAAATGACTGTGAAGTGATTAGGTTCACATGATGTACCTATAAATTCTACAATTCCTGTTTTTGAATATTCTATTTGAATACCAGAATTACAGAAATAATCCATTACGTCTATGGAGTGTTCTAATTCAAATCCAATTTGTGATAATGCAGTACGTGCTTCTTCTTTTGTAGATCCTAAGAGAATAGGTCCTATTCCAATATGTGGTTTTATTTCTAATCTAATCATTTCTTATTACCGACTAACGACCGAGATTAGGGATTTCGAGCGAAGCGAAGAAATTCCTCTGCAGCTCCTGGTTCGATATTTCCTTATTCATCTTCCCATTCATCATTATCATCATCCCAAAGTCCCTTCCATTTAACTTCGTATGTTTCTCCTTCACAATACTCATCTAATATTCGTTGATTCACTACTTGATTAAATTTTCCGTACTCTTCAAGCAGAGATATGTCAGGATCTTTACCATCAAGAATATAAACTAGATACCAATAGCTGTCGTCATTTGGTCTTTTAGCAGACTCTTCAATTAATACATTTAGAAATTTTAATATGGCTTCAAGACCAATTTTATGTATACCTTCGAATGCGTTACCTTCTTTAATAGAACCTTCGAAACGTTCCTTAAATTCACCGTTTAATAAGTCTTCTTTTTTAGCCAGTATAGCATTTCTCACAGTAGTACATATACGATGAATTTCAGTATTATTAGTTGTTTTTACAGCATGATGTATTTCATCAAAACTTTGACAGAACCATTCACTGTCATCATCTGATATACCCAGGTAGTATGGGTTTATGAGTGAAATAAAAGCTATGGGAGAAGTCGGTAATTGGATGCCATTGAAAACATATAAATATATTTCTTCGTATTTATACGGTTCACTATCTGTTCCAAGCATTTTCCATTTAGGACGTTCATTCCAGTATAAGTTAATTTCAGAGTTCATTGTGATTCACTATATATGATTGTTTTTTATTTCTTATCGAACGATTTAAATGAGGGAGATTTGAGTGAAACGAAAATCTTCCTTCGATTTGTTGGTTCGGTTTTTTAGTTCATTTCACTAGGTAGTAGTTCATTAAATTCATTTCGTCTAACATTTATACCAATGTCTATATTAGGGTTATTCCAATCAAAATTTATATCTTTGATATTTTCTTGTTTTGTTGAGTTACCATTTATCTGTGTATACACTAAATATAATTGCTTTGATACTTCAACATTAGTTGGATCTTTAGTTAATATTTTTTCTAATATGGCACAACTTTCTTTATATTTTTTTTGTTCAATAAGTATTCTTGCCATTTTCAATTCAGTCTGAGGTTTCGTACATTTTTGAGAAGAACAGGATGTGGTAAGTAAAGAGATTATTATGAGTAGTGATTTCATTTTTATTATTACCGAACATTGTTATTAGTGGACATGTCCGGAAATTACCTTTTTTTTGGGAGTTTGGGCTGATTTGGCTTTTTTTTCGAAATTTGGGTGATTTCTGGACAGTGCTAATTTTTTGTTTTTGAGTGTGGTGGTAAGGTTTACTTTTTTGCTTGTTATTGTTGTCTGGACGAGACAGGCTCCGCATCAAAAGTGCTGAGGGCACCAATGTAAAAAGGGGCTATGGTCAGTATGTGTATAAAAACTCCTCTCCAGTTTCATTATGTTTTAGGATAGTATTTTGCTGTGTTTTTTACAAGTGTAAAAATGCTGATTGAAAGCTGAAATCACTGTTTCCTAACAGGTTTAGGGTAATTAATGGACATGTCCATTAATTACCCTGAAAAATAGGAGAGGGTATGTCCAGAAATTACTCTTTTGTTAAGGAAAGTTTGTTTTTGAAGCTTTGATCTTCTAAGTTTTACTGAGTTTTGAACTCAAAAATGAGGATTAGGGTAATTAATGGACATGTCCATTAATTACCCTCGATGAAATAGGAAGTGTGGAAAAGTGAAAGGATTTAAGGAGTTTTTAAGAGTGCAAGGAGTGAGTGAAAAACAGCTCAGTCATTATGTCGCCTGGGTGATGAATTATGCAGATTTTTGTGATGATCGTCATCGGGATTATTGGGGGGAAGACAGTATACAGGCATACATGAAAGCGAGTGGCCGTTTAAATGCAGAATGGAAAGTGAGTCAAGCAGAAGATGCTGTGCGACAATATATTTTTTGGAGAAAAGGGCAGAAAGAATCGCTATATGTGAGTTTGTTGAAAGAGCTAGAGAAAGAAATGGGGGCTGCGGCTAATTCTTTTAAGACTTTAGAAGCCTATATGTTTTGGGCAGAAAAGTTTTTATTATGGAGTGGGAAAGAAAGAGGGTGGGATTTTGATGATTTTAGGACTTTTATTAAAGTGATTGTGGCAGACCAGGGGGTGTCTATTGCGAGTCAGAATCAAGCTATTTCTGCTTTGAGATGTTTTTTTGAAAAGGTATTGAAGGTGGATTTAGCCTCTAAGCCTCAAACTTTGCGGGCAAAAAAGCTTAAGGTGCTACCTAGTATTATGAGTCGGGAGTTGATTAGGGAACTTTTTCAGTATTTGGAAGGTGTGGATTTACTGTTAGTGAAGTTGATGTATGGCTGTGGCTTACGTTGTGGAGAGGTTTATAAACTTAGGCTTGGGGATGTGGATTTGCGGAAGGCAATGGTGAGAGTGATGAGTGATAAAGGGGAGATGAAACGTGAGGTTTTTTTACCGAAGGGTTTATGTCTGGAATTAAAGCGTCATTTAATCTTTGTGAAGGAACTTTACTTGAGTGATCAAGGCTTGGGTTTGTCAGGGGGATGGGAGGAATATTATTTATTTCCATCACTTAGTTTATCTAGAGTAGA